>NZ_JBHWIO010000080.1:0-19196 GCF_042732075.1 Kitasatospora sp. NPDC059812 | reverse complement strand
CTGGGGGGCGCGCGCGCGGGCTCCGGCCGCCGGCCGCGCGTGGGGGGGGTCGGTTCCGGTGGCGCCGCCCCCCCCCCCCCCCCCGCCCCGGCCGCACCCGCACCCGCACCCGCACCCGCACCCCGCCCATAATCGCGTTTGACTATGGCCCGTAGTCGTGTTCGACTAACACTGTGAGCACTTCGCGACTCTTCGCACTCAGCGCGCTGGCCCGGGGCGGCCCGATGCACGGCTACCAGATCCGCCAGGCGGCACAGCTCGACCGCACCGAGCTGTGGACCGACGTCAAGCCCGGATCGCTCTACAGCGTCCTGCACCGGATGGCCGACGACGGCCTGGTCGAGGTGGTGCGCAACGAGAAGGTCGGCAACCCGCCCGAGCGGACCGTCTACGCGATCACCGGCCAGGGCCGCCGGGAGCTCGCCGCCCTGCGCGACGCGGCGCTGCGCAAGGTGCGCCTGCTGCCCGACCCGGTCGACCTGGCCCTGCAGTACACCGCGGACCTCACGGACGAGGACCTCGCCGGGGCCGTCGCCGCGCGCCGGCGGGCCGTGGCCGACCAAGTGGCCCTGTTCGAGGAGCAGTTCGAGGCCGCCCGGCCGGACCTGACCGGCCTCGAACCGTGGATCTTCGAGCACTGCCTCGCCCGCCTGAAGGCCGACCTGGCCTGGCACGACGACCTGCTCGACACCCTGACCAAGAACACCCTGCCGAAGAACAGCCTGCCGAAGGACACCCGGAGGACCCCGTGATACTCGTGACCGGAGCGACCGGCACCGTCGGCCGCGCCCTCGTCGGCCACCTGGCCGCCCTCGGCGCCCCCGTGCGCGCCGCCACCCGCCGCCCCGAACGGGCCCGCCTGCCAGGCGGCGTGGACGTCGTCGGCGCCGACCTCGGCGAGCCGGACAGCCTGGCCGCCGCCCTGCGGGGCGTGCGCAAGGTGTTCCTGCTCTCCGACGGCCCCGACATCCCGCGCCACGACGCCAACCTCGCCGCCGCGGCCGCCCGCGCCGGCGCCGAGGCCGTCGTCAAGCTGTCCTCCGGCCGGGCCGCCGACCCGGACGCGGACGACCCCGTCGCCCGCTGGCACCGCGCGGGCGAACAGGCCGTCCAGGACAGCGGCCTGGCATGGACGTTCCTGCGCCCGATGGGCTTCATGTCCAACACCCTCGCCTGGGCCGGAGCGATCCGCGCGACCCGCACCGTCCGGGCCCCGTTCGCCGCCGGCCGGGTGTCCGTCATCGACCCCGCCGACATCGCCGCGGCCGCCGCCCACGCCCTGACCCGGCCCGGACACGACGGCCGGGCCCACCTGCTGACCGGCCCCCAGGCCCTCACCCCCGGCGAGATGACCACGACGCTCGCCGAAGTCCTGGGCACCCCACTGGACTTCACCGAGATCCCGCCCCCCGCCGCCCGCCAGGCACTCCTGGACCACGGCCTGCGCCCGGAGACCGCCGACGCGGTCATGGCGCTGCGCGCCGCCTCCCTCGAACCGTTCGCCGCGACCGTCACGCCCGCGGTCCAGCAGATCACCGGCCGCGCGGCGACACCGTTCCGGGCCTGGGCCGAACGCCACCGCAAGGAGTTCACCAGGGAACCCGGCGCGGAACCCGGCGGGCAGCCCGGCCGGGAGCCCGGCCGTGGCTGACCCCCACCGCGAACCCGTCGCCCTGGCCCCCGGACACGGCGGGCGCCACCACGTGCCGGGCAGCCCGTACGTCGTCAAACTCGCGGGCGCCCAGAGCGGCGGATCGATCGCCGTCCTGGAGTCCACCTTCGAACCCGGCCAGGGCGCGCCCCTGCACCTGCACCGCGGCCACGACGAGACGTTCTACGTCGTCAGCGGCGCGTTCCGCCTGCGGTGCGACGCGCACACCACCGAGGCGGGCCCCGGCGGCTTCCTGCACGTCCCGCGCACCCACCCGCACTCCTTCACCGCGATCGGCGACACCCCCGCCACGATCCTGGTGACGCTGACCCCGGCCGGCTTCGAGGAGTTCTTCATCGAGGCCGCCGCCCTCGCCGCCGGCGGCCGCCCCGACCGCCGGACGATGCAGACCCTCCTGGCCCGCTACGACCAGGAACTGGTCCCCGACGCACCGCAGGACCACCACAGGCCGGACGACGGCCGCTGAGGACGGCGCAGCGGGCGGCCGCGCTACCGGTAGGTGCGCAGCACGTCGAGGAGGTCGCCGGTGTGGCCGTCGCGTGCGCCGAAGTGGGCGGCGCAGCTGAGCTGTTCGCGCAGGTGGAGCAGCCGCATGCGGTGCTGCCAGCCGTCGGTGAGGGGGTGGTGTTCGCGGCAGGCGTCGAAGAAGCGGGCGGGGACGCCGCCGGTGCAGAACATCATGCTCAGGTCCGTCTCCGCCCATGTCCAGCACACCGCCGGGTCGATGAACGCCGGTGCCGCGTGCGGGCGGGCGAGGATGTTGGCGTGCCACAGGTCGCCGTGGGTGAGGACGGGCGGTGCGGCGGGGAGGAGTTGGGGCAGCCGGTCGCAGATGCGTTCCAGGTCGGCGCGGCCCCGGGGTCCGAGTGCCTGGCGTGCCAGGGGTTCGTCGAGGTAGCGCAGCAGGCGGTGGCGGGCGAAGAACTCGTGTCCGTCCTGGGTCCAGGGGTTGCGCTGTGCCAGGCGGCCGAGCCGGCCGTCCTCGGCCCAGCCGAAGCGCTGTCCGGTGGTGGCGTGCAGGCCGGCCAGCGCGTGTGCGGCGCGTTCCCAGAAGGCGGTGTCGTGCGCGGGCGGCTGTTCGAGGGCTTCCAGGACCAGACCGTCCGGGTGGAGGGCCGGCACCTGCGGGGTCGGCAGGGCGCCGTGGGTGCGCAGGGCCTGCAGGCCCTGGGCCTCCTTCGCGTACGCGTCGGGGGCCAGTGCCGGGGTGGATTTCACCACCACGCGCCCGCCGTCGGCCAGGGTGACCAGCCAGACGGTGTTCGCGGCGCCGCCGGCCAGGCGCACCGCGTGCGCCGGCGGGCCGGGGAGCAGGTGCGGCGGCGGACCGTCCTGTCCGGCGGCCGCCTCATCGATGTTCTGTGCAAGATCTTCCATGGCGGGCCCCTTCCCCGCGCCCGGCGCCACCGACTCCGGCCGGCACCGGATTTCGCCGCCCCAGGGGCAGCGGCAGGGCCCGCGCCAGGCCTGCCGGGGGCGCGGTACAGTCCGCTTCATGAACGAGAACGTGCGCGCCCCGTTCGGGAACTTCACCCTCGTCCGCGCGGCGATCGAGGTCTGCGACGACCTCGCCGCCCCCGTCACCGACGCCTTGACGAACGCGGACGCGCACGGGTGGGCCGGATCCGTGCTGTACGTGGACACCGACCCCGACAAGGCGGACACCGCGGTGTTCTGCCAGGCCTACGACGTGCCGCTGGAGCTCTCCGCGAACTGCGTGGTGGTCGCCGCCAAACGCGGCGGCGACGTCACCCTGGCCGCCTGCCTGGTGCGCGCCGACACCCGCCTGGACGTCAACACCGCCGTGCGCAGGCACCTGGGCGCGCGCAAGGCCTCCTTCGCGCCGGTGGACGTCGCCGTCGCCGCCACCGGCATGGAGTACGGCGGCATCACCGCCGTCGGCCTGCCGGGCGGCTGGCCGCTGCTGGTCGACGAGGCGGTGGCCGCCGCCCCGCACGTGCTCATCGGCAGCGGGCGGCGGCGGGGCAAGCTGATCCTCCCCGGCTGGGCGGCGGCCCGGCTGCCCGGCGCCGAGGTCCTCCCCGGCCTGGCCGCCTGAGCCCGGCGGTGGCGGGACCGGCTCGGGCGACGGCCCGCCGGCCTGGGGCCGAGGCGTGCGCGTCCGTGTCCGGGAAAGGGCGTCACCCCCGCGTGGCCTGAGTGAACGCCAAACTCGCGCGAGTCCGACCTTGTCGGGTCGGACGGTGGGGTCTCGGCGGAACATGATCAAGGGGTGGACATGCGAGACCTCGGCGGGAAGGTCGCGCTGGTCACCGGCGCCAGCCGGGGCATCGGGCGGGGCATCGGGCGGGGCATCGCCGAACGCCCGGCCCGGGACAGCGCCCTGGTCGCCGTGCACTACGGCAGCAACGAGGCGGCGGCGAAGGAGAGCGCCACGGCCATCGCCGGGGCCGGCGGCCGGGCGTTCACCGTGGACGCCGAACTGGGCGTTCCCGGCGACGTGGACACCCTCATGGCCGGGCTGGCGGCCGGGCTGCGCACGCACGGGGAAGCGGCGATCGACATCCTGGTCCACAACGCCGGGTTCAACCTCATGGGGCGCCCGATCGAGGTCCTCACCCCCGAGGAGTTCGACGAGATGGTCGCGGTCAACGTCAAGGCGCCGCTCTTCCTCACCCAGCGGGTGCTGCCACGGCTGCGCGACAGCGGCCGGATCCTACGGGAGGCCGGTCGCCCCCGGCACCGGCACCGCCGCCGACCCGAACCACAAGTGCAGGGCCGCGCGCAGCTGTTCGGCGGCGGCCCGGGGCGGTGCGGTGGGCGGTGCGGTCCAGGCGGCGTGGCCGTCCGGGCGCACCAGCACCGCGGGCGTGTCGGGCAGGGCGCCGGGCCGCACCGTCGCCGCGCTCACCCGGTCCGCCCAGGGGGCGGCCGCCGCGCGCAGCGCCTCGGCCGCGGCGGTGTCCTCCAGGAGCAGGGCGCCGGCGCCGGTGCGGGCCAGCAGCGGTATCAGGGCGCCGTCTTGGAGGGTGCCGTGCTGCAGGGTGCCGTCCTGCACAGTGCCGTGCTGCAGGGTGCCGTGTTGCAGGGGGATGTCCGGGACCATCGCGCCCTCCCAGGGGTGGCCGCTGCCGTGGGGGGCCGGGTAGCGGGTGGCGATGCCGGTGATCTCCTCGGCCAGGGGGCCGGCCGTCTCCTTGGCCTGCGCGAGTTCGGCGAGCAGGTCGCGCACCGGCGCGAGTTCCTCGTCGTCGCCGGCGAGCAGCGCCTGGGCGCGGGTGTTGCGCAGCAGCCTGGCGCCGGCCGCGTGCCGTTCGCTGTGGTAGGTGTCCAGGAGGGTTTGGGGGGCTTGACCGCGGGCGACGAGGGCGAGTTTCCAGCCGAGGTTCATCGCGTCGTCGATGGCGGCGTTGACGCCGATGGCGCCGGCGGGCGGGTGGATGTGGGCGGCGTCGCCCGCCAGCAGCACCCGGCCCCGGCGCAGCCGTTCGGCCAGGCGGGCGGCGTCGCCGAAGCGGGTCAGCCAGTGGGCGCGGGCGATCGGGACGCGGCGTCCCAGGGCGTGGTCCAGTGCCTGCTGGAAGCGGGTCAGGGTGAGCGGTTCGTGCCGGTCCCGGGGCGGGTGGGGGTCGGCGGTGAGCAGGCGGACGTAGCCGGGCCTGGGGATGGCGAACACGGTGCCGTTCTCGCCCGTGTTCACGCCGAAGGGGATCTGCCGGGGGTCGGTCAGGACCACGTCCGCGAGCAGGGTGAAGCGGCGGGCGGGGGTGCCGGGGAAGGCGATGGCGGCGAGTCCGCGTACGGTGCTGCGGCCGCCGTCGCAGCCGGCCAGCCAGCCGGCGCGCAGCAGCGCGGGGCCGTCGGGGGTGTCGGTGTGGGCGTGGACGCCGTCGTCGCCTTGGTGCAGTGCGGTCAGGCGGTGGCCGCGCAGGATGCGTACGCCCAGGTGGCGGGCGTGTTCGGTGAGGATCTCCTCCACCCTGGTCTGGGCGATGCCCAGGACGTAGGGGTGGCGGGTGCGCATGGCGGCGAGGTCGAGGCGGGCCTGTGCGGTGAACGCGGTGGTCGCCACGGTGGGGCCTTCGGCGAGGAGGCGCTCGGCCAGGCCGCGGCGTTCCAGCAGTTCCAGGCTGCGGGCGTTGAGATTGAAGCCGCGGCAGAAGCCGGGCGGGGACGGGTCGCGTTCCAGGAGCACGGTGCGCACGCGGGCCAGGGCCAGTTCGCAGGCCAGCATCAGGCCGGCGGGGCCGGCGCCGACGACCAGGACGTCCGCGTCGCCGGCCCCGGCGGCTGCGGCGGCGGCCTCGGCGGCGGGTAAGCGCTGTCCGGTACGGGCCGGCGCGGGTGCAGGTGCGGGTGTGGGGGTGTCAGGCATCGGGGGCGGCCTCCGGCCAGGCCAGAGTGCCCTGTTCGATCTCCTCGGCGGTGCGCAGCACCCACTGGCGTTCGGCGTGCAGCATGGCGTTGCCGTACTCGGCCTCGATGACGAACAGTCGGGGGGCGTGGTGTTCGCGGGTGGCGCTGTGGTGGGCCTGTTCGCTCTCGGTGATGCGGGTCTGCAGGGCGGCGGCCCGTTCGCGCAGGGCCTGGGCGGCGCGGTGCGGTCCCAGGGCGCCCAGGTAGCTGACGGCGGACAGGAATTTCGGGTATTCGCGGGAGGGTTCGCGGATGAGTTCGTCCAGCCACTGGGTGAAGTACTGGCGGCCCTGGGGGGTGTGGCGGTAGACGGTGCGGGCGGGGCGCGCGCCGACTTGTTCGGTGTCGGTGGCCTCGATCCAGCCGTCGCGGGCCAGGGCGCGCACCGTGTCGTAGAGCGAACCGGTGGTCAGTTTGAAGGCCTGGTCGAGGTGGCGCTCGCGCAGGGTGGTGGCCATGGCGTGGGGGTGCAGGGGCTGTTCGAGGAGCAGGCCGAGCAGGGCGAGGGCCAGGGGGTTGGCGGGTCGTTTGGCGGTCATGGCACTCCGTGGTCGCACGCGGGGGCCCGGGTCGGGGCCGGGCTGGTGATACTCGGATCGTACTACTCGGATCCGAGTATGTGGAAGGGGTGGTCCGAGTCGCCCGCCGCGGCGCGGCGCCGCACCGGCCTTGCCGCGAAGGGGAGTTCGGGCCCGGCCGTTGCCGGGGCGCTGCCGGGTGCGATCATGGCGGGCGTGGCTTTTGACGACGCGCGACCCCGGTCCGGCCTGGTCCATGAGCGCTGGCGTGCCCGCGAGGCGCCCCACGGGGACTTCATCATGTTCGGCGACGGGTCGCTGTCGGTGATGCAGCTCATGCGGTTCTCCCCCGCCGGCCGGCGCCACGACCCGCGGGCCCAGCAGTGGAGTTGGGGGGAACTGCTGCGGGCCACCGCGTGGACCCCCACCGACTGGACGGACGTCGACACGACGTTCGCCGCCAGCACCCACGCCGGCAGCCGCGCGCTCGCCGGCGAGGCGTCCGAGCACGGCAGCATCGGCTGGGTCGCGCTGACCCGCGACGATGACGAGAACACCCTGGAGTGGCTCGCGATCTCCTGCTCCTCCAACCCGTTCGCCGACGTCACCCTGGACGACACCGCGGTGACCGCCACCAGCACCCTGGGACGGATCTGGACCTTCCCCCGCGACGCCCCGCAGCAGGTACGGATCACCGAGGACCCCGCCCACCCCTGGCCCTCCCCGACCGGGCCGGCGGACCCCACCCCCTGAACCGCCCGGCCGGGCCGGCCCCGGTGACCTTCCGGCGGACCTGCGTGTTCGCCGCCGACGGGCAGCAGCCCACCTCCACCTCCACCCTGCGCTTTCGCCAACGCGGCGAGGTGGAGGCGGACTTGGCCGCACACGGCTTCATCCTGCGCGAGGTCCGCGACGCCCCCGACCGGCCGGGCCGCGAACTCGTCTTCATCGCCGCCCGGCCACCGCAGCCGTAGACCCGCGCCACCGCCCGACCGCCCCGCCCCGGGCCCGGGTGACGGGGCGCCACCGCCGGGACGCGGGCGCCGAAAGCCCGCCGCCAGGCCGTCACCGGGCCTGCGCCGGTGGGCTGATCTGCTATTTTCGCCATGCTTCGACGCGAACCGTACAAGCGTGCGGTTTCGCATGCCCGCACGGGACCCGGCCACGAGCCCGGCCGCGGCCCCGGGTGCGGGCCCCGGGGCGGCCCCAAGCGGGCACAGCAGTCGGTCGACCAGCGGGGGGACGGGATCCATGAACGCGTACGCGGGCTCCGACGGGCCGGGCCTGTACGGGCCCTACGGTCCGCCGGCGGGCGGGCCGCTGTTCGGGGTGAACCCGGCGGACCTGGACGCGGCGGCAAAGGCCGCCAAGGACACCGGTGAGGCGATGCCGGGCGAGCTCAAGCACATCCACGAGCCCTCCGACACGGCGGTCGCGGCGCTGTCGGGCTGGCGCACCGGGGCGTCGCTGCACGCCTGCACGGCGGCGTGGGAGGAGTGCCTGAACAAGCTGGCCTCGGAGGTGGACGGGGTGAGCCTGAAGCTGGGCCAGACCGCGGGCAACTACCGCGGCACCGACTCGGGCAACGCCGGCGCCCTCAAGGCGCCCGGCGCCGGGCCCTACGCGCCGGCGGTGAACTGATGGTCACCCTCGCCCAGCTGCGCGACGCGGACCTGTCCGGCCTGGCCGGCGCCGCCGGCGCCTACGACACCCTGGCCGGCGCGTTCGGCAAGCACGTCCAGGCGATGAACACCGAGGTCACCAAGCACGTCTTCAACAGCCAGTGGGTCGGCACCGCGGCCGGCGCCGCCAACGCCTCGCTGCAGCGCACCAGCGGGCGCCTGGACGCCGCGCACACCGAGATGTCCGCGGTGTCGGGGCTGCTGCGCGAGGCCTCGGAGAGCTTCCAGCTGGCGCAGTCCAAGCTGAAGGAGGCCCTGAAGGAGGCGCAGGGCACGGGGCTGACGGTCGCCGAGGACGGCACGGTCAGCTGGCCGGCGCCCTCGCAGGCCGAACGCCACGACCCCGGGTACGACACGCCGCAGCGGGCCAGGGCGCTGGCGGATCGCATCTCCCACGCCGTCACCGAGGCCGACGGCGCCGACCAGAAGATCGCCAAGCTGCTGGACGACCTGACGGTGCGGGCCCGCACCGGCACCGGCCTGGACCTGGCGCAGGCCGGCGCCGACCGCAAGGCCGTCGACGAGCTCGGCACCGGCCTGATGGCGGCCGGCTGGCCGCCCGCCGGCGCCGCCCCCACCGAGGTCAACTCCTGGTGGAAGGGCCTGACCCCGGACGAGCAGCAGCGACTGGTCCAGGCCCACCCCGACCTGCTGGGCATGCGCGACGGCATCCCCGCCACCGCCCGCGACCAGGCCAACCGCCTCAACCTGGCGCACCTGATCGACACCTACGAGCACAAGCCGAACCCGTCGGACGACGAGAAGCAGAAACTGGAGGGCTTCCGCGCGATCCGGGACAAGCTGAACGTGCAGAACGGCCGGCAGCCGCCCGCGTTCCTGCTGGGCGTCGGCGAACAGGGCCAGGGCCGCGGCATCCTGTCCTTCGGCAACCCCGACACCGCGAAGAACGTCAGCGCCTACGTGCCGGGGCTGGGCACCAAGCTGTCCTCCGTCGGCGGCAAGGACGCCGACCGGGCCCTGAACGTGTGGAACGCCGCCCACATCGCCGACTCCGGTGCCGAGGTCGCCTCCATGATCTGGCTCGGCTACGACCCGCCGCCCGGACTGGAGAAGGTCCTCGACGGGGACCCCCGGCCCCTGGAGGTGATGGGCACCGACCGCGCCGCCAAGGGCGGCGCCGCCTACGACACGTTCATGGCCGGACTGCGCGCCACCCACGAGGGAGCGCCCGCGCACCTGGTCGCCCTCGCCCACAGCTACGGCTCCACCACGGTGGGCCTGGGCGCGCAGCTGCCCGGCGGCACCGGCGCCGACGACATCATCCTGGTCGGCTCCCCCGGCACCGGCGCCGACAAGGCCTCCCAACTGCACATCGACCCCCACCACGTGTGGGTCGGCGACGCCGAGAACGACCCGGTCAGCCACCTGCCGGCCAAGGGCCGGGTCGCCACCGACGTGGTCCTGGGCCCCGTCCTGGGCCCCGTCGCCGACGACCTCTACCAGACGTTCGCCCCCGACAACCAGCTCTGGTTCGGCCAGGACCCGGCCAGCAAGGACTTCGGCGCCAACCGGTTCGCGGTCCCCGACGGCAAGTCCCTGTCCCTGGACTCCCACTCCAACTACATGAACAGCTCCTCCGACACCGCGACCGCGGAGTCGATCAACAACATCGGCCAGATCGTGGCCGGCAGGTACGACGCCGTGACACGGCAGGAAGGCCGATGAACATGGCAACCCCGACCGCACGACGGCTCGGCCTCACGGCCGCCACGCTGGCACTCGCCCTGACGGCCTGCGGGCACACGGGCGCGGGCGCGGGCGTGGGCGACGAGCACCCGGCACCCCAGTCCCTCACCACACCCGAACAGGCCGTCCAGAAACTCGACGCGCTCCTGGACGAGGCGCTCTCCGGCATCCAGCCGCCGCTGCGCCACTGGGACGGCTGGCCGCGCTCCACCGAACAGAGCGGGGGCATCGACGACCACTCCAAGGGCTATGCCATCGCCACCCGCGACCGCCACATCATGACCAAGGTCTCCAAGGCCAAGTACACCGCCCTGATGGACATGGCCGAACGCGACTGGAAAGCCAAGGGGTACAAGATCACCTCGGTCAACCCCAACCAGCCGGCCCTGTTCGCCGCCACCGGGGACGGATCCTCCGTCGCGATGCTGTTCGGCGCCGCCGGCAACATCACCCTCCAGGCCTCCGGCGGCGGCCACATCCCCGTCATCCGCGACCGCGACCCGTTCGGCACCCCCACCCCCGACCCCGTGATGGCCAACGGCAACCTCGACGTCATCCCCACGGACGACGACCCGTTCTGGTCACACTGAGAGCCGCCCCCATGACCCCCGAACAGGCCGTCCACGCCCTCGACGCGCTCCTCGACGAGGCGATGTCCGCCATCCGCCCCCCGCTGCGCCACTGGGACGGCTGGCCGCGCTCCACCGAGCAGACCACCGGCGGCCTCCAGGACCGCTCCCTGGGCTACGCCACCGCCACCCGCGAGCGGCACGTCACCACCAGGGTCGCCCCCGCCAGGTACGGGGCGCTGCTGGGCGTCACCGAACGCGGCTGGCAGGCCCGCGGCTACCGGATCACCGCCGTCAACCCCCGCCAGCCCGCCATGTTCGCCACCACGCCCGCCGGATACGGCGTCGCCGTGCTGTTCGGCGCCGCCGGGAACATCACCTTCCAGGCCACCGTCGGCCCCATCCCCGTCATCCGCGACCGCGACCCCTTCGGCACCTACGTGCCCGAACCGACCCTGCCCAACGGCAACCTGGACGTCCTGCCCCGCCACGACGACCCGTTCTGGTCCACCTGACCGTCAGACGCACCGCCAGACCCGCAGACAGACCCGCTGGCAGACCCGCCGGCAGGCGCACCGGCGAGCGCACCGCCAGACCCGCCGACAGACCCGCCGGCAGGCGCACCGGCGAGCGCACCGGCAGACCCGCTGGCAGACCCGCCGGCAGGCGCACCGGTAGACCCGCCGGCAGGCGCGGCGGCGGGCACAGCGGCGCGGGCACCCGCAGGCCCTCCCGTGTCCGAGAGGTGGCCACCCGGCGTCCGGGGCCGGGGGCGCGCAGTAGGATCGGCGGCGTTGTCACCACATTCCACCGCTGGTAGGAGGCTTTTCATGGCTCAGGTCACGCTGAAGGGGAACCCGGTCCAGGTCGGCGGCGCGCTGCCCCAGGCCGGCAGCCAGGCCCCGGCGTTCACGCTGGTCGGCGAGGGACTCGCCGACACCTCGCTGCAGGACTTCGCCGGCAAGCGCAAGGTCCTCAACATCTTCCCCAGCATCGACACCCCCACCTGCGCCACCTCGGTGCGCACCTTCAACGCCAAGGCCGGCTCGCTGGCCAACACCGTGGTGCTGTGCATCTCCGCCGACCTGCCGTTCGCGCAGGCCCGTTTCTGCGGCGCCGAGGGCCTGGACAGCGTCCGGACCCTGTCCACCCTGCGCGGACGCGACTTCCACGAGAACTACGGCGTGGCCCTGGCCGACGGCCCGCTGGCGGGGCTGACCGCCCGCGCCGTCGTCGTCCTGGACGAGAACGACACCGTCCTGCACACCGAGCTGGTCGCGGAGATCGCCGACGAGCCGAACTACGAGGCCGCGCTCGCCGTCCTCGCCTAGCCGTCCTCGCCCAGGCCCCGCCACGGGACGCCGGCCCCGGTCGGCCCCGGCCGGCCCCGGCCGGGCTGCCTGCGCACGCGGCCCGGCCCGCCCCTGAGGTCTTCACCTGGGGGGCGGGCCGGGAAGGGCAGCGGGCGGGGCCGGCGGGGGGGGTCAGGTGATGGAGGCTCCCGAGTCGATGCTGATGACCTGTCCGGTCATGCAGTCCTGGTCGAGGAAGAGCCCGATGGAACGGGCGACCTCCTGCGGGGTGACGAACCGCGGCACCGGCACCTTCTCCCGCATCCCGGCGATCACGTGCTCGGGCAGGGTGTCCGTCATCCCCGTGATCATGAACCCGGGCGACAGCGCGTTCACCGTCACCCCCCGGCGCCCGCACTCCGCCGCCAGCGTGCGGGTCAGCCCGATCAGCCCCGCCTTGGACGCCGCGTAGGCGGTCTGCCCGGCGGTGGCGATCAGCGCGGACGGGGAGACGATGTTGACCACCCTGCCCCAGCGGGCCCGCAGCATCGCCGGCACGCACACCCGCGCGGTGTGGAAGGAACCGACCAGGTTCGTGTCGATCACCTGCCGCCACTCGACCGGGTTCTGCATGGCCATCAGCGCGTCCTTGCGCACCGCCCCGTTGTTGACGAGCACGTCCACCGGGCCCAGCGCCTCGGTGATCCGCTCGTACATCGCGGTGACCTGCGCGTAGTCCGCGACGTCGCCGGTGACCAGGACGTGGTCGCCGGCCAGCTTGCCCGCCACCTCCTCGGCGGCCTGGCGGGCGCTGTTGTAGTGCACCGCGACCCGGCACCCGGCCGCGTCCAGCGCCAGCGCCAGCTCCCGGCCCAGACCCCCCGAGGCGCCGGTGACCAGCGCCACCGGGGAGGCGGGCCGCTGCCCGAAGGCGCCCTTGCCGCTCACCGCGCCCCTCCCCACGTCAGCAGGACCGAACCCCACGTCATCCCGGCACCGAACCCGGCCAGCAGCACCGTGTCGCCGTCCTGGATGCGCCCGGCGTCCAGCGCCTCCGCCAGCGCGATGGGGATCGACGCCGAAGCGGTGTTGCCGTACCGGTCGAGATTCGCCACCAGACGGTCCGCGGGAATCCCGGTGTGGGCGAGCACCGAGTTGATGATCCGGATGTTCGCCTGGTGCGGCACCACGTGGTCCACGTCCGCCGGCGTCAGCTTCGCCTGCTCCAGCGTCTCGCGGATCGTGCGCACCGTGTAGCGCACCGCGTTCAGGTAGATCTCGTTGCCGTTGATCTGCGCGTAGTGCAAGCCCTGGCGCACCGTCTCCTCGGTGGTGGGCATCCGCGAGCCCCCCGCCAGGACCTTCAGGCTGTCCTTGCACGAGCCGTCCGCGCCCAGGTTCCACGCCAGGACCCGCTCCACCGGGCCGGGCTGCAGGACCACCGCACCGGCCCCGTCACCCACCAGGATCGACAGGTCCCGGTCCGCCGGGTTCGCGGTCAGCGTGTGGGTGTCCGAACCGATCACCAGGATCGGGCGCGGGTCCATGTGCAGCAGACCCACCGCCGTCACCAGCGCGTACACGAACCCCGCGCACTCGGAGTTCACGTCGTGCGCGCTGCCCGCGATCTTCAGCGCGTCGTGGACGAACGCCGACGTCGCCGGCGAGGGCTGCTCCGGCGTCGCCGTCGCCACGATCAGGTGCGCGATGTCCGCACCCGACAGCCCCGCCCGCTCCAGCGCCCGGCGTCCGGCCTCCACCGCCATCGACGCGGTGCTCTGCCCCGCCCCGACCGCCCGCCGTTCCCGGATCCCGCACCTGGAGACGATCCAGTGCTCGTCCACACCGAAACGCTCCGCCAGCTCCACGCTGGTCACCACGCGCTCGGGGACGGAGATCCCCCACCCGGTGATGTCGAAGCCGCTCATCGAGCAGTGCCCCGCGCTCAGACGCCGGCCTGGCCCACGAGCGCCAGGATCCGCTCGTGCACCACCCGCAGCGTCGTCGTGTCGTCGATGTCCGCGAACAGCGACTCGTCCGCCGGAATGTGCGGGTACTGGTTCTGGAACCCGTACAGCCACTCCATCAGATCCAGCGAGTCCACGTCCGCGATGTGCTGCAGCGCCGCGTCCGCGTCGATCTCCTGCGCCCCGGACACCGCCTGCAACTGCGCGGCCAGGTCCTCGATGGTGGGGATGTCGGACATGAGTGATCGTTCCTTCCTGGACGCCCCGGAACGGGCGCCAACACGTGATGAGGCAGAACAGACCCGGACACCCCGGGAGGATCACGGACACCGCCACCGCGCCCCCCGCCGCCCACAGGCCACGGAACGCACCGCGACGGAACCCGAAAACCCCCCGGGGAAAAACCCGGGAAGGCCGTGGGGGCCGCGTGTCTTGTCGAAACCGCATGAAACCCACCCCCACGCAAACGCCCCGCAACCCCGGCCCTGCGCCCACGCTTGCGCACCGCTTGCGAGACACGCGCTTACCTGACCCGAGACACCGCACCCACACGCACGACACCCACCACCTCGCACCGCACCGCACCGCGACGCGGACACCGCACCCGCACCGCACCGCACCCGCACAGCGCCGCACCGCACCCGCACAGCGCCGCACCGAGGCCACCGCACCGAGGCCACCGCACCGCACCGCACCGCGCCGCAGGCCGCACCCGCCGGGGCGGGAGGGCGACCGTAGGCAAGCACGGACACACCCCGACCACCCCGACCCGCACGGCCGTTCACACCGCACGGACCCGGCCGCCCTCACCGGCGCTCCCGTCCGCAGACGACGAGAGCGGCCACCGCCACCGCAACGGCCGTCCACGCGGGGAAAGGCACCACCCGGCGCCGCGCACCACGGACACCCGCACCACCGGACACCCGCACCACCCGGCCCAGTCCAGTCCAGTCCAGTCCGGCCCGGCCGAGCCCGGCCCAATCCGGTCCATCCGATCCGCCACCAGAACAGGGGCACACCCGCATGACCACCGCCGAGACCCGCTCCATCAACCCCGACGTCGACGCGATCCGCCACCACTACGAGGTCGGCAACGACCTCTACCGCCTCATCCTGGGCCCCACCATGATGTACTCCGGCGGCTACTGGGAGGACGGCGAGGACCTCGTCGCCACCCTCGACGAGGCCCAGGAACGCAAGCTCGACGTCTTCACCGACCTCGCCCAGGCCGCCGGCAAGGCCAAGGTCCTGGACATCGGCTGCGGCTGGGGCACCATGCTCAACCGCCTCACCACCGTCCACGGCGTCCAGCAGGCCGTCGGCGTCACCCTCTCCCGCACCCAGGCCGACTTCGTCGCCGCCCTCGACAACCCCGCCATCCACGCCCGCGTGGAGAGCTGGGAGGACCACAAGGCCGACGGCGAGCCCTACGACGCCGCGTTCTGCATCAACGCCCTCGAACACTTCGTGCTCTCCTCCCTCACCCCCAAGGAGCGCACCCAGCGCTACCGCGTCTTCTTCAAGCAGGTCCACTCCCTGCTCAAGCCCGGCGCCCGCTTCGTCCTGCACACCATGACCGTCGAGAACCCCCCGCTGCGCCGCCAGCTCCTGGACGACCTCAAGTTCCTCCAGCGCGAGGAGTTCGAGGGCTGCCACATCCCGCGCCTGCCCGAACTCGCCGCCGGCCTCGACGGCCTCTTCGAGGTCACCGAGATCCGCAACGAACCCGAGTCCTTCGCCCGCGCCTGCCGCGCCTGGCTCCAGCTCCTGGCCGCCCGCCGCGACGAAGCCGTCGCCATGGCCGACGAGACCACCGTCCAGCGCTTCGAGCGCTACCTCGACATCTTCGCCTACACCCTCGAAGACCACATCTTCAACAACTTCCGCGTCACCCTCACCCGCCGCGCCTGAAAGGGGACACCCCGGCCATGACCACCACCGCCGAACACCCCGCCCCCTCCGGCGCCGACCAGCCCGAACCCGCCGGCGCCACCACCCACCCCGACACCACCGCCGTACGCCACCTCAAAGTCGCCATCATCGGCGCCGGCATCTCCGGCCTGGGCACCGCGATCCGCCTCCTGCAGAGCGGCACCGACGACTTCCTCGTCTTCGAACGCGCCACCGACCTCGGCGGCACCTGGCGCGACAACACCTACCCCGGCTGCGCCTGCGACGTCCAGGCCCACCTCTACTCCTTCTCCTTCGCCCGCAACCCGCAGTGGAAGTCCACCTTCGCCACCCAGGCCGAAGTCCACGCCTACCTCAAGGACACCGCGCAGCGCTTCGGCGTCGAACCCCACCTGCGCTACGGCCACGAACTCCTCGACGCCCACTGGGACGCCGACCACCGCCACTGGCGCATCCACACCACCCACGGCCGCTACACCGCACAGATCCTCATCACCGGCACCGGCTACCTCTCCGAGCCCGCCGTCCCCGACCTGCCCGGCCTGGACACCTTCACCGGCACCCTCTTCCACTCCGCCCGCTGGCGCCACGACCACGACCTCACCGGCCGCAACGTCGCCGTCATCGGCACCGGCGCCTCCGCCATCCAGTTCGTCCCCGCCATCCAGAACCAGGTCGCCCGCCTCGACCTCTACCAGCGAACACCCCCCTGGGTCGCCCACAAACCCGACAAGCCCAACACCCCCCGCCACACCTGGATGCTGCGCCACCTGCCCGGCTACCAGCGCTTCCGCCGCGCCTTCAACAAGAACGGCCGCGAGATCGTCGCGTTCTTCATGTCCCGCCCCACCCGCACCACCGGCATGAAGAACATGGCCGCCGGCCACCTCAAGAAATCCGTCCCCGACCCCGGCCTGCGCAAGCGCCTGACCCCCGACTACACCGTCGGCTGCAAACGCCTCCTGTTCTCCAACACCTGGTACCCCGCCATCCAGCAGCCCAACGTCGACATCGTCTCCGACACCATCACCGACATCGGCCCCACCCACATCACCACCGCCGACGGCACCACCCGCACCGTCGACACCATCATCCTGGCCACCGGCTTCACCGCCACCGACCGCCCCGTCGCCCGCCGCATCCACGGCCGCGACGGAACCACCCTGCGCGACACCTGGCACACCCACGGCATGAAAGCCCACCGCGGCACCACCATCCACGGCTTCCCCAACCTCTTCATGCTCCTGGGCCCCAACACCACCCTGGGCCACTCCTCCCAGACCGTCATGATCGAAGCCCAGATCGCCTACATCGTCGACGCCCTCAAAACCATCGACAAACTCGGCATCACCTCCGTCGAGATCCGCCCCGAAGCCCAGAACGCCTACAACCAGACCCTCACCGACCGCCTGAAGAACACCGTCTGGAACGCCGGCGGCTGCCAGAGCTGGTACACCGACCACCACGGCAACAACCCCTCCATCTGGCCCACCTACACCTACCGCTTCCGCCGCCAGACCCGCCGCTTCGACCTCCTCAACTACCAACGCGCCACCGTCACCCACACCACCCCCTAACCCCCCACACACGCACACACCCGGACACACACGCGGGCACACGCGCGGGCACACGCGCGGGCACACGCGGGCACACGCACACAACCACACAGGCACACCCAACACGGCCGGGCGGCACCCGCCCACCCACGGACCCCGCCGCCCGGCCGGCCCACACCCCAGGACACCCCACCGGAAACCGAACCGGACACACAACCAACAACCGAACACACACACGGACCCAGCAGACCGCCCACCCCGCAGGACCCACCCACCCGCCCTCACACACTAACCACCACCCGGCCGCCAACCCGCAACCGTCACACCATCAAGCACCCCACCCACGAACAAACACACACCACCCGAACACACCCACTACCCCAGAACAGGAAACCCCATGACCAAACCCCTCACCAGGCGCACCATCCTCACCACCACCGCCACCACCGCCCTCATCACCGCCTTCAACACCACCACCCGCACCTGGGCCACCACCAACACCCCCACCACCCACAACCACTGCCCCGTCCCCACCCTCGACGGCACCCTCACCACCGACACCACCACCCTCACCGAATTCAGCCACGACTTCGGCCGCCTCACCACCAACACCCCCCACGCCGTCCTCAAACCCGGCTCCGACCAGGACATCATCAAAATCATCAACTACGCCCGCCACAACGGCCTCAAAGTCGCCATGAACGGCCAAAGCGGCACCGACAACGACCTCGAATCACACTCCAACTACGGCCAGGCCTCCCCCAACGGCGGCATCAGCATCGACGCCCGCACCCTCAACCGCATCCACACCATCACCCCCACCAACGCCACCGTCGACGCCGGCGTCACCTGGGCCCAACTCACCGACGCCACCCTCAACCAAGGCCTCACCCCACCCTGCCTCACCGACTACCTCCACCTCTCCATCGGCGGCACCATCAGCATCGGCGGCATCGGCAACACCGTCCAAAAACACGGCCTCCAAGCCGACACCGTCGAATCCATCGACATCATCACCGGCACCGGCCACCTCCTCACCGCCACCCCCACCAAAAACCCCGACCTCTTCCACGCCGCCCTCGCCGGCGCCGGACAATTCGGCATCATCATCCGCGCCACCATCAAACTCATCCCCGCCCCCCAACGCGCCCTCGTCTTCAACCTCTACTACAACAACCTCACCACCTACCTCACCGACCAAGAAACCATCCTCCACGACGGCCGCTTCCACACCCAAATCGGCGAAATCATCCCCCAACCCGACACCACCCCCCTCTACAAAATCGAAACCGCCACCTACTACAACGGCACCACACCCCCCAACCCCACACCCCTCCTCACCGGACTCAACCCCAACCCCCACCAGACCACCACCACCGACCAGACCTACCGCGAATACACCTACCGCGCCGACACCTGGACCCAAAACCTCAAAAACCTCGGCTACTGGAACCAACCCAAACCCTGGCTCAGCCTCTTCATCCCCGCCACCCAAGCCGCCAACTTCATCACCTACGCCACCCCCCTCCTCACCCCCCAAACCCTCGGCCAAGGCCTCCTCCTCTTCTACCCCTTCCCCACCAACAAACTCACCCACCCCTACGCCATCACCCCAAACGAACCCACCACCTACCTCTTCGACCTCCTCACCTTCCCCCACCCAGGCACCAACCCCACCACCCAACTCACCCACAACCGCACCCTCTACGACCACGCCACCACCCTCGGCGCCAAACGCTACCTCGTCGGCGCCATCCCCCACATGACCCCCACCGACTGGAAAAACCACTACGGCCCCCAATGGACCAACCTCACCAACACCAAACACAAATACGACCCCACCCACACCCTCACCCCCGGCCAAAACATCTTCCCCTAACAACACAAAAAAACAGACACACAACAAACACACACAGCAGACATGCAGACACAGACACAGACACAG
>NZ_JBHWIO010000079.1:0-40355 GCF_042732075.1 Kitasatospora sp. NPDC059812 | reverse complement strand
GGCCGGGGGAATCCGGCCGGCCCTCGGGGTGGGGCGGGGTGGGTCAGGGGCGCTGGGAGCCGGCGTAGGGGCCGGGCTGGGGGGCGCCGGACTGCGGCGGGACGGCGCCGTAGCGGGGCGGGCGGTAGCCGCGCGGGTGCCTGGTCAGGTTGTAGCCCAGGACGCCCGCCAGGGCGGCCAGGGCGCCGCCGCCGATGGTCCAGTACCAGCGGCTGTTCCAGCCGGAGAACCAGCCGGTGTACCAGTGCTCCTCGGCCGCCACCGGGGCGGCCGCCTTGGCGGTGCTGGCGCCGCCGCCGGCCGGCGGGACCAGCGGGGCCTTGAGCTCGCCGCCCTCCGGCTGGGCGTTGTCCGCGTTGCCCTTGGCGCTGACGTGCAGCTGGACGGAGGTGGCCAGGCCCAGGTCGGGCTGCGGGACGTCGCTGACCGAGAGCCGCACGTAGTAGGTGCCGGGCAGCGGGTCGCCGGACCACGGCTCGGCCCAGGAGCGGATCTCACGCAGGGTGCAGCTCAGCGTGAGCGTGCCGGTGTTCTGGTCGCCGGTGGCGTTCTGGGTGCCGGCGGTGCAGGACTGGCGGCGGCGGAGCCCGTCGAAGACCTCGGCGGACCAGGTCTGCGGGCCGTGCCGGTCGGTCGCGGGGGCCAGGTTGACGGTCAGGCCGATCGTCGGGGTCTGGCCCTCGGAGGCGCCGAACGCCCAGTACAGGTAGTCACCGGTGGAGGCGGCGACGTTGGCGTCCTGGCCGGGGGAGAGGTTGGTCGCGGTCAGGAAGGAGGTGCCGGCCTTGGTGGCCGGGGCCGGGGCGCCGCTCGCGCTCGCCGAGGGCGAGGGGGAGGCGGCGGAGGCGGCCGGGGCGGCCAGCGCGAGGGCGGGCAGCAGGGCGAGGGCGGCGAGGGCGCCGCGAAGGGTCGTGCGCGTGGTCGATCGTGTGGTCGGTCGCATGGTCAGTTCTCCCGCCAGACAGAGATCCGCCAGCGGGCGATCCAGCCGAACACCAGGCCGAACAGCAGCCCGGCGAGGGTGAGGGTGAGCAGCAGGACCCAGCCGCGGCCCAGGCCCATCGCCGCACCCTCGGGGGCGGACGAGGCGGTGGCCAGGTCGACGGTCAGCTCCATCGGCAGGCCGGGGTCGGCCTGGACGCCGGCCTGCGGGGCCAGCGAGTTGCTGACGACCAGGCAGACGGTGGTCTCCGGCTTGGCGCTCGACGAGGAGGTCGGGCCGGTGGTGATGTAGCCCTTGGAGTCGCTGGTGGACCAGCGCAGGCCGGTGGAGATCACGTCGGTGCGGCTGCTGCCGGCGTCGGTGCCGCGGACCAGCTCCTGGCCGGTCGCGCTGGTGGCCTGCAGCAGGACGCCGTAGTCCCGGGCCACCGCGCGGTCCAGGCCGACGCTGACCGAGGCGCGCAGCTCCTGGCCGGACTTGACCGGGACCTTGTAGACGCGGTGCTCGGAGAACTTCTCGCGGTCGCTGTACACGCCCGGGGCGAGCACCGGGGCGCTCTCGCACTTGTCGGCGCCGGAGGTCTTCACCGGGGTGACCGCGTAGGTGTCGTTGGAGCGGTCGACCAGCTGCTTCACCTTGTCGGTGAGCTGCTCCTGGGTGCGGACGTCGGTGTAGGTGCCGCCGGTCGCGTTGGCGATGCAGAGCAGCTGCTGGCGGGTCTTGTCGTCGTGGGCCAGGCCGAGGGTGTCGACGACCAGGTGGATGCCCTGGGAGGCGAGTTCACGGGCGACGTCGCAGGGGTCCGGCGGGGTGCAGGTGTCCTCACCGTCGGTGATCAGCACCACCCGGCGGGTGGTCTCGCCCTTGCCGAGGTCCTGGGCCGCGCCGCGCAGGGCCAGGCCGATCGGGGTCCAGCCGGTGGGCCGCAGGGTGGCGATGGCGGTCTTGGCCTCGACCTTGTTGGTCTTGCCGACCGGGTACAGCTGCTTGGTGTCCTGGCAGCCCTGGGTCTTGTCGTTGCCGGGGTAGTTCGCGCCCAGGGTGCGGATGCCGAACTCGGTCTCCGCGGGCAGCGCGTCGATCACGTCGTTCAGCGACTGCTGGGCCACCGAGATCCGGCTCTTGCCCTGGATGTCCCGCTCGTTCATGGAGCCGCTGACGTCCAGGACGAGGTCGACCCTGGGGGCCTCCTTGGGCGCGGCGGCTCCGGCTGATGGTTCGTCGGCGTGGGCGGGCAGGCCGATGAGCAGCGAGGCGCCCGTTATCGCCAGGGCGCCCAGCAGGCTGCCGAGCCTGGTCTTTGGTCGTCGTCCGGTAGTCACCCGGTGATCCTAGGGATCATCAGTTCGCGATGGCCAAACGAGACCGGATCGTGCGCCACCCCGCCGCGGCGTGAACTCCGGCGCATGGAAAGGCCGTCGGGGCTGCGAGGACTTACGTCCGCCCTACCTGGGCCGGACGGTCTTCCGTGCGGGTTTCGTGCGAGTCCGGGCGGGAACGGAGGATTTCCGTCGAGAGCGGACACACCGCAGCAAAAAGCCGATAAATATGGATAGTGCTCGTTAGGGTGACGAACCTGGGTGAACCGGCGTCGTGCCGCCGGTCCATCCCGATTGGCATCCCCCCGGAACAGCGCTCCGGCTCCCCGCGACCCCCAGGACGGTCCGTGGCGACACCCCCCGCCGTGACGAGAACCGCAGCCCGGCCGAGCCGGCCGGTGCCGACCAGGCGCACCACCGAGCTGCTGCTGGTCCTGGCCGCCGTGCTGATCGCCGTGTTCGGCTACGTCGAGGTCGGCGTCAACCTGGACGGCAGGGTGCCGGCCGGCGCGGCCGAGTACGGCGCCGCGCTCGGCGTGCTCGCCCTGCTGGCGCACGCCGTGGTCCGCCGGCGGGCCCGGTACGCGGACCCGCTGCTGCTGCCGATCGCGGTGCTGCTCAACGGGATCGGCCTGGTGGTGATCTACTGGCTGGACCGCGCCACCTCGGGCGCCGGCGCGGCCTCCACCCAGCTGCTCTGGTCGAGCCTGGGGGTGGCGCTGTTCATCGCGGTCGTGCTGCTGGTGCGCGACCACCGGCGGCTGCAGCGGTACGCCTACCTCGGGGCGCTGGTGGCGCTGGTCCTGCTGGTGCTGCCGATCTTCTTCCCCCCGGTGTACGGCTCGCGGATCTGGATCGTCATCGGGCCGCTGTCCTTCCAGCCGGGGGAGTTCGCCAAGATCCTGCTGGCCGTCTTCTTCGCCGCCTACCTGGCGGTGCACCGGGACGCGCTGGCGCTCACCGGCCGCCGGGTCTGGCGCTGGCAGCTGCCGCGCGGCCGGGTGCTCGGGCCGGTGCTGCTGATCTGGGCGGCGTTCGTCGGCGTCCTGGTGCTGGAGACGGACCTCGGCACCTCGCTGCTGTTCTTCGGCCTGTTCGTGGTGATGCTGTACGTGGCCACCGCGCGCACCGGGTGGATCGTGATCGGGCTGGCCCTGGCGGCGGTCGGGGCGGCCACGGTGGGCTGGCTCTCGCCGCACGTGCACAGCCGGGTGACGGACTGGCTGGACCCGCTGGGCTCGATCGCGGCGGGCAAGGGTGCCAACCAGATCGCCCAGTCGCTGTTCGCCTTCGCCTGGGGCGGGGAACTGGGCACCGGGCTCGGCAACGGGCACTCGGTGCTGATCGGCTTCGCCGCCAAGTCGGACTTCATCCTCGCCACCATCGGCGAGGAACTCGGCCTGACCGGGCTCGTCGCGGTGTTCCTGCTGTACGCGCTGCTGATCTCCCGGGGGTTCCGGACGGGCATCGCGCTGCGCGACCCGTTCGGGCGGCTGCTGGCGATCGGGCTGGCCGCGATCGTCGGCCTCCAGGTGTTCGTGGTGGCCGGCGGGGTGCTCGACCTCATCCCGCTGACCGGGATGACGCTGCCGTTCGTCGCGCAGGGCGGCTCCTCGGTGGTCACCAACTGGATCATCGTGGCGTTGCTGGTGCGGATGAGCGACATCGCGCGCCGGCCGGCCCCGGTCCTGCCCGTGTCCGCGTCCGGGTCGGAGGAGGACTGATGGCGCGCACCCGCTCCCGTCCGCGCGCCCGGGGCAACGGGCCGCAGGGCCTGCCCGGCATCTCCGTCACCGGGCGCCGCGCGGGCGTCTTCTGCCTGCTGCTAGTCGCGGCGCTGTGCGTCCAGGCCACCCGGGTGCAGGTGTTCCAGGCCGAGGACCTCAACCACAACTCCGCCAACCAGCGGCTCACCATCGAGCGGTACTCGCAGCCGCGCGGCAACATCCGGGTCGGCGCGGACACCGTGACCGGCTCCGAGCCCACCGGCGGCCGGTACGACTACAAGCGCACCTACACCGACGGCCCGACGTACGCGGCCGTCACCGGCTTCGCCTCGCAGGCGTACGGCAACACCCAGCTGGAGGGGGTCGAGGACGACCTGCTGTCCGGGACGGACAGCAGACTGGCCGGCTGGGCGGTCTGGGACGCCGTCGCCCGCAGGCAGAACCCCGGCGGGGACGTCTACACCACCCTGAACCGGGCCGCCCAGGAGGCCGCGGTGCGCGGGCTCGGCAGCCAGAAGGGCGCGGTGGCCGCGATCGAGCCGGCCACCGGCCGGATCCTCGCCCTGGCCAGCACGCCGTCCTACGACCCGGGCAGCTTCGCCGGCTCCGCCGCGGCCGACCAGGCCGCCTGGAACCGGCTGCAGGCCGACACCGACCAGCCGATGCTCAACCGGGCGCTGCGCCAGACCTACCCGCCGGGCTCGACCTTCAAGGTGGTCACGGCGGCGGCCGCGCTCGCGGCCGGCGTGGTCACCGACCCCGACGCGCCGACCGACGCGCCGTACCCGTACGTGCTGCCCGGGACGACCACGCCGCTGGTCAACGACACCTCGGCGTGCGACCGGCCCGGCCAGTCGCTGGACACCGCGATGGTCTACAGCTGCAACAGCGTGCTGGGCTACCTCGGGGTGCGGACCGGGCTGGGCCCGATGGTGGCGATGGCCGAGAACTTCGGCTTCAACGACGCCAGGCTGGACACGCCGGTGCGCCCGGCCCGGTCCAACTTCGACACCACGATGAACCAGTCGCAGGTGGCGCTCTCCTCGATCGGGCAGTTCGACACCGCGGCGACCCCGCTGGTGATGGCGATGGTCGCGGCCGGGATCGCCAACGACGGGACGGTGATGCGCCCACAGCTCGTGGACAAGCTGACGAAGGGCGACGGCACCGCGGTGCAGCTGATGAAACCCGCCGTGTACCGGCGGGCGACGACCCCGGCGGTGGCCGGGCAGGTGCAGAAGCTGATGACCGACGTGGTGGAGAACGGCACCGGCGGCAACGCCCGGATCGGCGGCGCGGTGGTCGGCGGGAAGACCGGCACCGCGCAGCACGGGGTGGACAACAGCGGGACGCCGTACGCCTGGTTCATCTCCTGGGCCAAGCCCGCCGGCTCGGACGCGGTGCCGCCGGTGGCGGTGGCCGTGGTGATCGCGGACAGTGACGCCACGGACGTCACCGGCGGCGGGCTGGCCGCGCCGATCGCCCGCTCGGTGATGCGGGCGGTGCTGGGCCGCTGAGCTGCTGCTTTAGCTGCTGGACGGCGAATCCGCCGTCTGCGAAGTGTCCGGTTTGTATAGGCTCATGCGCCAATTCGTACAATGCGCCGATCCGGACTGTTCGTTTGCGACACTGGTGCTTTCGCGGGGTACTGTCCCATCTTTGTTCGGTTGGTCCCCGATGACACCCCATGGCGCGTCGAGTGACCGGCCGCCAGGACACCCTCCCCCCGCCCAGAAGGACCGCAGTTGTGACCAGCAACTCTCTCGGTGCGCGTCTGCTGCGACGCAAGCCCGTCTCGTCCCTCATCGCCGAGAGCGAGGGCCAGGACGGCCTCCCGGCCGGTGCGCCCGAGGAGGGCGGACGCTCCGGCATCCACCTGCGCCGCACGATCGGCCTCTGGCAGCTGTCCTCGATCGGCATCGGCGCCACCATCGGCACCGGCATCTTCTTCGTGCTCAGCAGCGCGGTGCCCTCGGCCGGACCGGCCGTCATCCTGTCCTTCGTGCTCGCCGCGGTCACCGCCGGACTCACCGCGCTCTGCTACGCCGAGATGGCCTCCGCGATCCCGGTCTCCGGATCCTCGTACTCCTACGCCTACGCCACCCTCGGCGAGGGCGTCGCGTTCGGCGTCGGCATCTGCCTGCTGATGGAGTACGGCGTCTCCGCCTCCGCGATCGCGGTGAGCTGGGCCGAGTACCTGAACAAGTTCCTCGACCTGGCCTTCGGCTTCACCATCCCGGAGCAGCTGTCCGGCGCGCCGGACCTCACGCACTGGTTCAACCTGCCGGCGCTGCTGCTGGTCGCGATGGTCTGCGTGCTGCTCACCCGCGGCGTCAGCGAGTCGGTGAAGGTCAACGCGGCCATGGTCGGGATCAAGATCCTGATCCTGCTGCTGTTCGTCGGCATCGCGCTCACCGGCTTCCACTCCGGCAACCTGACCCCGTTCATGCCGCTCGGCATCGGCGGCGTGCAGGTCGCCGCGTCCAGCATCTTCTTCTCCTTCATCGGCCTGGACGCCGTGTCCACCGCCGGTGAGGAGGTCAAGAACCCGCGCCGCACCCTGCCGCTGGCGATCATCATCTCGCTGGTCGTGGTGACCCTGCTCTACATCCTGGTCGCCCTCGCCGGCATCGGCGCCCAGCCGTGGCAGAAGTTCGAGGGCCAGGAGGCCGGCCTCGCCCAGATCCTCCAGGACATCACCGGCCAGACCTGGCCCTCGATCGTCTTCGCGATCGGCGCGATCATCTCGATCTTCAGCATCACCCTCGTGGTGATCTACGGCCAGACCCGCATCCTGTACTCCATGGGCCGCGACGGCATGCTGCCCAAGCGCTTCGCCGAACTCTCCCCGCGCACCGGCACCCCGGTCTGGAACACCCTCGTGGTGGGCCTCGGCGTCGGCACGCTGGCCGCCTTCGTCCCGCTGAAGGAGCTGGCCGACATCACCAGCCTCGGGACGCTCATCGCCTTCTCGGTCGTCTCGATCGGCGTGATCATCCTGCGCCGCACCCAGCCCGACCTGCCGCGCGGCTTCAAGGTCCCCGGCTACCCGGTCGTCCCGCTGCTCAGCGTCGCCTTCTGCGCCTACCTGATCACCGGCCTGCACGCCGACACCTTCCGGGCCGGCGCGATCGCCCTCGCCGTCGCCGTGGTCGTCTACTTCGGCTACAGCATCAAGCACTCCAAGCTGGAGCAGCAGGCACAGGCCGCCGCGGCGGACAGCTCCACCGGCCACCGCAACAGCTGAGCCGGAAGAATCCGGACATGAGGGGCCGCCGACCACGACACTCGGCGGCCCCCCTCATGCCACCTCCCGCCACGTGCCCCACGCCATGGCGACAGGGCCCGGCCACCACCCATAACCTTCCACCATGGTGAGCACCCGCACGCCCGGCTTCTCCCGCCCGCGCGGCCGCTTCACCGGCCGCAGCAGAACGCCGGCCCCGCCGACCCCCGCCGCAGCGCCGTCCGGACCAGGACGACCGCCCCTCGGCTTCTCCAGTCGGCCGTTCCCCCGCCAGCGTGGCGAGAGCACGTTCCCACCCACGCCCGATCGGCTGAATCCCGCCCGACTCGCCTCGATGCGCACCGTCCAACTGCTCGGCTGCCTGATCGCGGCCGGCTGGGCGGCCGCCTTCCCGCTCGTCTCCGACCTGCCCAACCAGCGGATGTGGGGTTTCATCGCGGCCCCCGCCTACGTCCTGGCCGGGCTGCTCTGCCTCACCCTGCCGCGCCGCTACGCGGCCCGCGCCGCCGCCGTGGTCGCCCTCGCCGGGGCCGTCCTCGCGCCGCTCGCCCTGCTCGCCGTGCAGGGCCGCCACCAGTCCGAGGTGATGGTGGTCGAACGCTCGGCCCACCTGCTGCTCACCACCGGCAGCCCGTACCTGTCGCACCCGGTGGTCGTCACCGACTACAACCCGTACCTGCCGGCCATGACCCTGTTCGGGATGCCGCGCCAACTGCTGGGCGACGGCTCCGACCTCGCCCAGGTCGCCGGGGACGCCCGGATCTGGTTCGCGCTGGCCTTCGTGGTCTGCCTGCTGGCCAGCTGGCGGCTGCTGCGGCCCACCCGCGAGCGCGCGCCGCTGCTGCCGCTCGCCGTGCTCACCGCCTCGCCGCTGATCTCGCTCGCCCTCGTCGTCGGCGGGGTGGACCTGCCGCTGATCGGCCTCTGCTGCCTCGCCATGGCACTCGCCGAGCGGGACCGCACCGTCGGCGCCGGCCTGGTGCTCGCCCTCGCCTGCACCCTCAAGTGGACGGCCTGGCCGGCGCTGCCGGTCGCCGCCCTGCTGCTGTGGCGCCTGTACGGCCGCCGGCCCGCCGCCCGGACCACCCTGATCGCGCTCGGCACCGGCCTGGCCGTGCTCCTGCCCTCCGTGCTGACCCGGGCGGACGCGCTGCGCGAGCAGGTGGTGCGCTTCCCGCTCGGGCTCACCGCCATCCGCACCCCGGCCGGCAGCCCGCTGCCCGGCAAGGTGCTGGCCGGCTTCGGGCCGACCGGGCACTCCGTCTCGCTGGCGCTGATGACCATGGGCGGGATCGGGGTGGCCATCTGGCTGCTCGCCCGGCCGCCGGTGTCCGCGATCGCGGCCGCCGACCTGCTGGCCGCCGGGCTGGCGATCGCGTTCATGCTCGCCCCGGCCGGGCGGTTCGGCTACCTCGCCCTGCCGGTGGTCCTGGTGATCTGGCCGCGGCTGGCGGCCCGGCGCTGGAGCAGCCGGCGCCCGATCCCGCCGCACCGGCTCCCGGGCAGACCGGAGCCCGCCCTGCCACGGGGCTGAGCGGGCTCCGTCCGGACGGGTTGTTCTAGCGGCCCGCGGCCTTGAGCAGCGAGGCGACGGCCGGGCCGGCCGCGTCGACGCCGTGGCCGCCGCCCTGCACCTCGGCGGCGACCGCGATGTTGCCGCGGAAGGCGGTGAACCAGCTGTTGGTGGTGGACGCGCCGGCGACCTCGGCGGAGCCGGTCTTGGCACCCGCATTGTCGGTGATCCCGGCCATCACGTCCTTGGCCGTGCCGCCGGTGGCGGTGGCGTTCATCATTGCGCGCAGCTTGCCCGCGACGTCCGGCGCGATCTGGCGGGCCGCCGCCTGCTGCGGCAGGCCGGGGACCAGGATCGGCTGCTTGAACGCGCCGCTCTGGACGGTCGCGGTGATCGAGGCGATGGCCAGCGGGTTCATCTGGACCTTGCCCTGGCCGATGTAGTTCATGGCCTGCTCGTCCTTGCTGCCCGGCGTCGGCGGCACCTTGCCGTCGGTGTTCGGCAGGCCGGTCTTCCACTCCAGGCCGATGCCGAACACGTCCTTGGCCGTGCTGGACAGCGTCTCGGGCTTGAGGCTGGTCAGGCCCTGGTTGATGAAGGCCGTGTTGCAGGACATCATGAAGTCCTGCTGGAGCGTGTTGTTGGGGAAGGCGCCCGGGAAGTCGTTCGGGATCGCGACCGGGTTGCTGCTCTTCTCCGGGCAGGCCACCACGGTGTCCGGGTTGACCCCGGCCTCCAGCAGCGCCGTCGAGGTGACGATCTTCATCGTCGAGCCGGGCGCGAGCAGGCCGGTGAAGGCCCGGTTCTGACCGTTGGCCGGCGCGTTGGCGAAGGCCAGCACCTGGCCGGTGCTCGGCTCGATCGCGGCGACGGATCCGGACTTGCCGCCCAGGTCCGTCATCGCCTTCTCGGCCGCCGCCTGGATGGTGTTGTCGATGGTCACCTTGAACGGCTTGCCGGGCTTGGGCTCGACGATGGTGAACAGCTTGTCCGCGGCCCCCTTGCCGGCCGGGTCGCTGATCACCACCGCGCTGCCCGCGTCCTGGTCCTTGTTCGGGTCCGGCGGCAGCAGCTTGTGGGCGTTGTCCTGGAGGGTGGACAGCAGTGCCGGGGTGAGCGATGCGCCCTGCAGCGGCTTGCCGTTGCGGTCCACCACGGTGGACGGCGGGGCGAAGACCTGCTGGGTGGCGATCGTCTCGTTGCCGGACAGGTGCGGGTGGATCACCGTCGGCGCCCAGTGCACGGCCGGGGTGTTGTCGCTCATCTTCACGACGTTCAGGAAGCCGTTGTAGTCCCAGACCCGGTTGGTGCCGGCGAACTCGGCGCGCGCCTTGAAGCCCATCAGCACACCGGCGGGGCCGGCCGAGGCGGAGGCTGACGGCGAGTCGGTGGCACCCGGGGTCGCGCCCGCCGACGGCGTGGCCGAGGCTCCGGCGGAGGGCTTGGCCGGCGCGGGGGTGCCGGTGGCCGAGGCGAAGGCCTGCGGGGTGGCCGGGCCGGCCGGGGCCAGGGTCAGCGCGCTCGGCTTGACCTGGTCGCGGAACGCCGTCAGCGCGGTGGTGGCCGCGGCCGGGTCGTCCGTCAGCGCGGCCGCCTTGTCCAGCTCGCCGGCGGCCCAGGCCGCCAGGAAGTCCTTCGCACCGTTGGTCGCCTGCTCGGCCGAGGGCGGCTCGGCGACCACCGTGCGGGGCTTCTTCGCCGAGGACGATCCGGAGTCCGAGCCGCCCATCAGGCTGTACGCCCCGTAGCCACCGCCTGCGAGCACGGCGACGGAGACGCCGGTGATGATGCCGATCTTCGCGCCTCTGCGCATGGTGCTGTTCCCCCAAGGGTCTGCCGGACGGGCGCAACCGACCGGGGCCGGACACGCTGTTCCCCCCACCCTAGGCAGCGCCGATCGGTGCGCCGACGAAATGCCCGCGAGTTGTGACGGATCTGGTACGTGTCGTGCACCGCATACGGACGATTCAGGGAACAGCGGTGTCGATCAGATCCAGCTGTTGAACCACATCCGCTGGCGCCAGTCGTCCATCGGAATCGTCTGCCCGGTGAACAGCGGGAAGAAGAAGAGGAAGTTCCACACGATCAGCAGCACCAGCAGCCCGGCCGCCGCCGAACCGATGATCCGGCGGTCCCGGGAGGCGCCCGGCGGCCCGATCAGCGCACCGACCAGCATGGTCACCGCGAGCACCAGGAACGGGACGAACACCACCGCGTAGAAGAGGAAGATCGTCCGCTGCTGGTAGGCGAACCACGGCAGGTAACCGGCGGCCAGGCCGCACAGCACCGCTCCGGCCCGCCAGTCCCGCCGCGCCACCCAGCGCCACAGGCAGTACACCAGCGCCACCACGGCCGCCCACCACAGCAGCGGGGTGCCGATGCCCAGCACCTCGCGGGCGCACTCGGCGGCCGTGCAGCCGCTCTGGCCCTGCTTGGGGGACTCGTAGAAGAACGAGACCGGCCGGCCCAGCACCAGCCAGGACCACGGGTTCGACTGGTAGGTGTGCGGGTCGCTCAGATGGGTGTGGAAGTCGTAGACCGTCGAGTGGTAGTGCCACAGGGCGCGCAGCCCCTCGGGTATCCACGGGTAGTCCGTCGAGCGGCCGACCGCCCAGTCCCGGCCCCAGCCGCCCTTGCCCGGCACGTTGCTGCTGGCGAACCAGCCCCACCAGGACGTGACGTAGACGACCAGCGACACCACCACGACCGACACGAAGGCCGGCACCACGTCCCGGGCGAGCGTCGCCAGGTACGGGCGCGGGGCCCCGGCCAGGCGGCGGGCGCCGACGTCCCACAGGACCGTCATCACGCCGAAGGCCGCCGCTACGTACAGGCCGCTCCACTTGGTGGCGCAGGTCAGGCCGACGCAGACGCCGGCCGCGATCCGGTACGGGCGCCAGCCCAGGTTCGCCCGCTGCGCCAGCACCGCGTCCGCCACCCCGCCGAGCCGGTCGGCCAGCCGGGCCCGGGTGCGGTCGCGGTCCAGCAGCAGGAAACCGAAGGCGGCGAGGATCCAGAACATCACCACCAGGTCCAGCAGCGCGGCTCGGCTGAGCACCAGGTGCAGGCCGTCCACCGAGAGCAGCAGGCCGGCCACGCAGCCCAGCAGGGTCGAGCGGAACAGCCGGCGGGCGATCCTGGCCACCATCAGCACCGACAGCGTGCCGAGCAGGGCCACCGCGAACCGCCAGCCGAAGGGGTTCATGCCGAACAGCATCTCGCCGGCGCCGATGATCCACTTGCCCACCGGCGGATGGACCACGTAGGACGCCGTCGAGCGGTACGGGACGGCCGCGCCGGGCGTCATGATCTGCTCGTTGGCGCCGTCCGGCCAGTTGATCTCGTAGCCGCCGTGCCAGAGCGCGTAGGCGTCCTTGGCGTAGTACGTCTCGTCGAAGATGATCGCGTGCGGCTGGCCGAGGTTGGTGAAGCGCAGGATCCCGGCGAACACCGCCACCGCGATCGGGCCCAGCCAGCCGGACCAGCGGCACAGCCACGACCACACGGCCGGCGGCACGGACACGCCCAGCCGCAGCAGCAGCGGCGACGGGGGCACCACCGCCGGGGTCACCCCGGGGCCGTCCGGCATCGGCGGGGCCAGGCGCTCGGCCAGCGGGGCCACCGGGCGGCCGGCGTAGCCGAACCCGGCCAGCCGCTCGCGCCAGCCGCGCGCGGCGCTGCCGGGTTGGTCGGGGCCGCCGGGTTGGTCGGGTCGGTCGGGCTGCGCGGGGCTCCCGGCCTGGTCGGCGGGCCGCGGAGCCGGGACGGCGGAGGACGGCAGGCCGGCCACGTCGCCGCCATCCTGCGCGGTGTGGTCTGTACCAGTGGGCGTGCGAGCCGCCGTGTCGCCGTTCATCCGCCACATCGTAGGGGCGCTTCTCGCACACGTGACCGCTCCCTCGGAAGCTGCCCGAATCGTCACCAAAAGCCCCCGGGCCGCGGTAGCTGCAAGGATGGGGCCCGTGACAGGAGTACTCGTTCTCGCAGGCACCCCCATCGGCGACGTCTCGGACGCCCCGCCCCGGCTGCTCACCGAACTGGCCACGGCGGACGTGATCGCGGCCGAGGACACCCGGCGGCTGCGCCGGCTCACCCAGGCGCTCGGGGTGACCCCGGCCGGGCGGGTGGTCTCCTACTTCGAGGGCAACGAGGTCGGCCGCACCCCCGAACTGGTCGAGGCACTGCTCGGCGGCGCCCGGGTGCTGCTGGTCACCGACGCCGGCATGCCGTCCGTCTCCGACCCCGGCTACCGGCTGGTCGCCGCCGCCGTCGAGGCCGACGTCAAGGTCACCGCGGTGCCCGGGCCGTCCGCCGTGCTCACCGCGCTCGCGCTGTCCGGCCTGCCCGTTGACCGCTTCACCTTCGAGGGCTTCCTGCCGCGCAAGACCGGCGACCGGGCCCGACAGCTGGCCTCGATCGCGGCCGAGCCGCGCACCATGGTCTTCTTCGAGGCGCCGCACCGGATCGCCGAGGCGCTCGCCGCGATGGCCGAGGCGTTCGGCGCCGACCGGCCCGCCGCCGTCTGCCGCGAGCTCACCAAGACGTACGAGGAGGTGAAGCGCGGGCCCCTCGGCGACCTGGCGGCCTGGGCCGCCGAAGGCGTCAGGGGCGAGATCACCGTCGTCGTCGCGGGCGCCCCGCCGGCGGCGCCGCAGGAGCTCACCCCCGCCGAGCTGGCCCGGCTGGTGGCCGTCCGGGAGGAGGCCGGGGAGCGCCGCAAGGAGGCCATCGCGGCCGTCGCGGCGCAGCTCGCGCTGCCGAAGCGGGAGGTGTTCGACGCGGTGGTGGCGGCCAAGAACGAGGCGAAGAACGAGGCCGGGGGCGGGGCCGCGAAGGGGGCCGGGAACGGGGCCGGGAAGTAGCGCCGGAAGCGGGCCCGGCGGCGGCCGGGACGGGGCCCTGAAAGAGGGGTGAATTCCGGGGGTTGCGTGACTCCGGGGGAGTCGTACCTTTGAGGGAAGGCCCCGGTAAACGCCCACGGAGCTGAAGATTCGGTCGCGGTTTCCGGAACGATCCAGGCCTTTCGTATAGGAGTTCCCAACCCGCGTCCAACTCTTCACAAGCAGGGCATCGGCCGAGGCCGTCAGGGCATTTCCTGGAATGGAAAGACCCAGCCGGGCGAGCGCCCGGCGGGCGCTGGGAGACGGCTATGAGCGAGATGATCGGTAGCCCCCTCGGTGGCAACGCGCTGAGCGCCCCCGGCCTGGCCGGACGGCCGCACACTCCCGTCGAGACCGTGCGGGAGGCCTACTCCTTCGCCTGCCTGCGATGCGGGTACGGCTGGGAGCAGGCGTACGACATCGAGCACCACGCCGGCAAGGACGGGCACGTCGTGTTCGAATACCACGCCAACGGTGTCCGGGTACCGTCCCCGCTGCTCAAGCCGACCTGCCCGGGGTGTGGCGGACACACCGTCCGGATCATGCGCGAGGGCCGGGTCGCCACCGCCGACCAGTCCTGGCACCACGCTCCCGGCTACCCGGCGCACGCCGAGCCGGCCGGGGCGCCCCCGGTGTCCGACCCCGTGAAGCCGCGCGGACGCTGGGCCCGGTTCTGGTCGCGGCTGCTGGGCTGACCGCCGACACCGGGAGCGCACGCGGGGGCGCACCGGGGGGGGGGCCGCCGCGCCCCCCCCCCCGGGCCGGCGCCCCCCCCGCCGCCCCGCGGGGGGGGAGCTCGCTCGCGCCGGGGGGGGGGGCCGGCCCCCCCCCCCCGCCCGCGCCCGCGCCCGCGGGCGCGCGCCGGCGCCCCCCCCCCCGCGCCGCCGGCGCCCCGCCCCCCCCCGCCGTCGCCGGTCATGCGGTTATCCGGTCGAGGGCTGCGGGTGGGCCCGACTAAGCTTTCCGACCATGGCGGCCACTGCAGACCACAGCACCACCGGGGCGACCGCCCCGGCGTACTACGTTTCCACCCCGATCTACTACGTCAACGATCGCCCGCACCTGGGCCACGCGTACACCACCGTGGCGGGCGACGTCCTCACCCGCTGGCACCGCCAGCGCGGCGAGAAGGTGTGGTACCTGACCGGCACCGACGAGCACGGTCAGAAGATCATGCGGACCGCCGAGGCCAACGGCGTCAGCCCGCAGGAGTGGTGCGACAAGCTGGTCGAAGAGGCCTGGAAGCCGCTCTGGGAGCACCTGGAGATCGCCAACGACGACTTCATCCGCACCACCCAGCAGCGCCACACCGACCGCGTGCAGGAGTTCGTCCAGGACCTGTACGACAAGGACGAGATCTACAAGGGCGGCTACTCCGGCCCGTACTGCGTCGGCTGCGAGGAGTTCAAGCTCCCGGCCGAACTGCTCGACGGCGCCACCGAGGACGAGAAGCTCTGCGCCGTGCACAAGCGGCCGGTCGAATGGCTGGAGGAGGAGAACTACTTCTTCCGCCTCTCCGCCTACGGCCCGAAACTGCTGGAGTTCTACGCCGCCAATCCGGACTTCATCCAGCCGGCCTCGGCCCGCAACGAGGTGCTGCGCTTCGTCGAGCAGGACCTGAAGGACCTCTCGATCTCCCGCTCCACCTTCAACTGGGGCGTCCCGCTGCCCTGGGACGAGAAGCACGTCCTGTACGTGTGGGTGGACGCGCTGCAGAACTACATCACCGCGGCCGGCTACGGCAGCGACCCGGAGCGCTTCGCCGAACTGTGGCCGGCCTCCGTCCACCTGGTGGGCAAGGACATCCTGCGCTTCCACGCGGTGATCTGGCCCGCCATGCTGATGGCCGCGGGCCTGCCGCTGCCCAAGCGGGTCGTCGCCAACGGCTGGCTGATGGTCGGCGGCGAGAAGATGTCCAAGTCCAACCTGACCGGCATCTCGCCCACCGACCTCACCTCGCACTTCGGCGTGGACGCCTACCGCTACTACTTCCTGCGGGCGATCCCCTTCGGCACCGACGGCTCGTTCTCCTGGGAGGACTTCACCGCCCGGTACACCTCCGAACTCGCCAACGACTTCGGCAACCTGGCCTCCCGGGTCGCCGCCATGGTCGGCAAGTACTTCGACGGCGCGCTGCCGGCCGCCGCCGCCCCCGGTGACGCCGAGCAGGCCATCGCGGACGGCCTCGCCACGGCCCTCGCCACCGCCGACCGGAAGATCGGCGAGGAGCTGGACTTCGCCGGCGGCCTCGCGGCGATCTTCGAGTTCGTCAAGCAGGTCAACGGCTACCTCACCGAGCAGGAGCCGTGGAAGGTGGCCAAGGACGACTCGGAGCAGGGCCGCGCCCGCCTCGCCACCATCCTCTACACCGCCGCCGAGGCGCTGCGCGGCACCGCCGTCATGCTCAACCCGGTGATGCCGTCCACCGCCGAGAAGCTGTGGACCTCGCTCGGCGCCGAGGCCGGCCTCGGCGCGCTCGCCGCGCAGACCATCGCCACCACCGCCGACTGGGGCCGGCTGCCCGCCGGCAGCACCGTCACCAAGGGCGAGATCCTGTTCCCGCGCCTCGAAGAGAAGCCCGCCTCCTGATGTCTGCCAAGGACGACGCCCGGTCGACCCCGCCGCCACTGCCGCAACCCCTGGCCGTGGCGGTGGCCGACTCGCACACCCACCTCGACATGCAGGCCGGCACCCCGGCCGAGGGACTGGCCCGGGCCGCCTCGGTCGGGGTCACCACGGTCGTCCAGGTGGGCTGCGACGTGCCCGGCTCGCGCTGGGCCGCCGAACTGGCGGCCCAGTACGAGCAGGTGCACGCGGCCGTCGCCCTGCACCCCAACGAGGCGCCGCGGATCTTCCTCGGCGACGCGGACGGCTGGTCCGGCCAGCAGCGGAAGGCGGGCGGCGAGGCCGCGCTGGAGGAGGCCCTCGCCGAGATCGACCGGCTCGCCGCCCTCCCGCAGGTCCGCGCCGTCGGCGAGACCGGCCTCGACTACTTCCGCACCGGCCCCGAGGGCGTCGAGATCCAGAAGGAGTCGTTCCGCCGCCACATCGAGATGGCCAAACGGCACGACAAGGCCCTGGTCATCCACGACCGCGACGCCCACGAGGACGTCATCGCCGTCCTGCTGGCGGAAGGCGCCCCCGAGCGGACGGTCTTCCACTGCTACTCCGGCGACGCCGAGATGGCCAAGGTCTGCGCCGAACACGGCTGGTACCTGTCCTTCGCCGGCCCGGTCACCTTCAAGGCCAACCAGCCGCTGCGCGACGCCCTCGCCGCCACCCCCCTCGACCGCGTCCTGGTCGAGACCGACGCACCCTTCCTCACCCCCCACCCCTACCGCGGCCGGCCCAACGCCCCGTACCTCATCCCGGTCACCGTCCGCTCGATGGCCGACACGCTGGGGCTGCACGAGGACGAGCTGTCCACGGCGATCGCGGAGAACACGGCCCGGGCCTTCGGGTACTGAGCCGGTCGAACGAAAGTCGGATTCCGGCGGAACGATTCGGCACTCCCGGCTGCTTCTTAGGCTGACTAGCATGAGTGCAGTGAGGGAGGTGGCGATGACCGCCGAGCCGATCGACGAACCCGTCGAGGACCGCATCGACTGGACACATCCGCCGTCCCAGGGCTGGACGTACGAGCAGGCTCAGAAATTCGACCTGCCGTTCGAATGGGATCTGGTGGACGGAGTCATCGTGGTCCGGGGGCAGACGAATCAGTGGCACGACCAGGTGCGCGACGAGCTGTACACGGCTCTTCGAAGCGCACGCGTCGCGCCGTACGCGGCAAACGTCGAGCGTTGCGTCCTCCTGGACGAGAGCAACACGGCCAAGCCGGACGTGGTGGTCTTCGACAAGACCGGTCTCGACGTCTTCGAACTGGAGTGCCTGCCGCCGGAATCCCTGGTGCTGGCCGTCGAGGTCGTATCCCACGGCACCCGGGCCAACGACCGTTTCCGCAAGCCCGGCCAGTACGCCGAGAAGAAGATCCCGTACTACTGGCGGGTCGAGCGCGGCCTCGACAACCTGCCGATCGTGCACGAGTTCCACCGGGACGACGAGAAGGGCGTCTACCTGCCCGTCGCCCAGCACGAAGGCGTGCTCCGCACCTCGGTGCCGTACCCCGTCGAGATCGACCTCGCCGAGGTCGTCGAACTCTGAGGGCCCCGCGCGCCCGTATCCTTGGCGCGTGAGCACCACCGACCCCACCCCTGACAGCCACCTGCTGGGCGCCGCCGACATTCGGGAGCTGGCGGCCGCGTTCGGCGTGAAGCCGACCAAGCAGCGCGGGCAGAACTTCGTCATCGACGGCAACACCGTGCGGCGGATCGTCCGGGCAGGCGGGGTGACGGCCGAGGACGCGGTGGTCGAGGTCGGGCCCGGACTCGGGTCGCTGACGCTGGCGCTGCTGGAGGTGGCCGCGCACGTCACGGCGGTGGAGATCGACCCGGTGCTGGCACAGCACCTGCCGGACACCGTCGCGGCCCGGATGCCCGGCAAGGTCGACAGCTTCGACCTGGTGTTCAGCGACGCCATGGAGGTCACCGAGCTGCCCGGGCCGGCGCCGACCGCGCTGGTCGCCAACCTGCCGTACAACGTGGCCGTGCCCGTCCTGCTGCACATGCTGGCGACCTTCCCCAGCATCGAGCGCACCCTGGTGATGGTGCAGGCCGAGGTCGCCGACCGGCTCGCCGCCAAGCCCGGCAACAAGGTGTACGGCGTCCCGTCCGTCAAGGCCAACTGGTACGCCGACGTGAAGCGGTCCGGCGCCATCGGCCGGAACGTGTTCTGGCCCGCCCCCAACGTCGACTCCGGGCTGGTCTCGCTGATCCGCCGCGAGCCGCCGAAGACCACCGCCAGCCGCAGGGAGGTGTTCGCCGTCGTCGACGCCGCGTTCGCCCAGCGGCGCAAGACCCTGCGCGCCGCGCTGGCCGGCTGGGCCGGCTCCGCCGCCGGGGCCGAGCAGGCGCTCGCGGCCGCCGGGATCGACCACAAGCTGCGCGGCGAGATGCTCACGGTGGAGCAGTTCGCCGCGATCGCCGAGCACAAGCCGGAGATCGCCGAGCACAAGCCGGAGATCGCCGAGCACGAGCCGGAGGCGGACTCCCAGTGATCACCGTGCGGGTTCCGGCGAAGGTCAACGCCCAGCTCGGGGTGGGCGGACTGCGCGCCGACGGGTTCCACGACCTGGCCAACGTGTTCTTCGCCGTCGCCCTCGGCGACGAGGTCACCGCCACGGCAGGGGAGGGCGTCACGCTCTCCTGCACCGGGCCGGACGCCCACGTCGTACCGCTCGACGACAGCAACCTCGCCGCCCGCGCCGCCCGTCTGCTCGCCGCCCACCACGGCATCGCCGAACCCGGCGTGCACCTGCACATCACCAAGGCCATCCCGGTCGCCGGCGGTATGGCCGGCGGCAGCGCCGACGGGGCCGCCGCGCTGGTCGCCTGCGACGCGCTCTGGCAGCTCGACACCCCCCTCGACACCCTCCTGGAACTGGCCGCCGAACTCGGCTCCGACGTGCCGTTCGCCCTGCTCGGCGGCGTCGCGCTGGGCCTCGGCCGGGGAGAGATCCTGCAGCCGCTCACCGTCGACGGCACCTTCCACTGGGTGTTCGCGGTAGCCGACGGCGGCCTCTCCACCCCCGCCGTCTTCCGCGAGTGCGACCGCCTGCGCGAGGAAGCCGGCACCGGCTCCAGCGACACCGACGTCCGCACCCCCGACGCCGACCCCGCGCTGCTCGCCGCCCTCGCCCAGGGCGATGCCGTCGCCCTGGCCGCCGCCCTCGCCAACGACCTCCAGCCCGCCGCCCTCTCGCTGCGCCCCGCGCTCGCCGCCACCCTGCGGGCCGGCACCGAGGCCGGCGCGCTCGGCGCCCTCGTCTCCGGCTCGGGGCCGACCTGCGCGTTCCTCGTCAAGGACGCCGACGCGGCCGCCGCCGTCGCCGAGGCGCTGCGGGCCTCCGGCACCTGCCGGACCGCGCACGCCACGTACGGGCCGGTGCCGGGGGCGGCGCTCGTGCCGTAGGGACCCCGCCAACGTTTCTAAGGGCTTCGCCGGTACGGGGCCCGCCGGTTCGGGCCCCCGCCACTGCGGGCGGTGAGGGCGCTTCGGCGGGCCCATTAGGCTGGGGAGATCGGGGCGTCCCCGACAGGGGTGCCCGGCCGCGACCGGCGGGCCGCCCCGAGACCGCCAATCCCAGGAGCGCAGCAGACGTGGCCGTCAACCTCGCCACCATCGAGTCCGTCACGAAGGTCTACGGCACCCGCGCCCTCCTGGACGGAGTCAGCCTCGGCGTCAGCGAAGGCGACCGGATCGGCGTCGTCGGACGCAACGGCGACGGCAAGACCACCCTGATCCGGATGCTCGCCAAGCTGGAGGAGGTCGACAGCGGCCGGATCACCTGGAACGGCGGCCTCCAGCTGGCCGTCCTCACCCAGCACGACTCGCTCGACCCGACGGCCACCATCCGGCACGAGGTGATCGCCGACCGGGCCGACCACGAGTGGCTCGGCGACGCCCGCATCCGCGACATCGTCGAAGGCCTCTTCGGCGGCCTCGACCTGCCCGGCTTCGCCGACGGCCTCGACACCGTCATCGGCCCGCTCTCCGGCGGCGAGCGCCGCCGGATCGCCCTCGCCAAGCTGCTCCTCGGCTCGCCCGACCTGATCGTCCTCGACGAGCCCACCAACCACCTCGACGTCGAGGGCATCAACTGGCTCGCCCAGCACCTGCAGAAGCGCCGCTCCGCGCTGGTCTGCGTCACCCACGACCGCTGGTTCCTCGACCAGGTCAGCACCCGGATGTGGGACGTCCAGGGCGGCGCCGTGCACGAGTACGAGGGCGGCTACTCCGACTACGTCTTCGCCCGCGCCGAGCGCTCCCGGATCGAGGCCGTCGAGGAGCAGAAGCGCCAGAACCTCGCCCGCAAGGAACTCGCCTGGCTGCGCCGCGGCGCCCCCGCCCGCACCTCCAAGCCGCGCTACCGGATCGAGGCCGCCAACGCCCTGATCGCCGACGTGCCGGAGCCCCGGGACCGGTCCGAGCTGATGAAGTTCGCCAACGCGCGACTGGGCAGGACCGTCTTCGACCTGGAAGGCGTCACCGTCAAGGCCGGCCCCAAGCTGCTGCTGGAGAACCTCACCTGGCAGCTCGGCCCCGGCGAGCGGATCGGCCTGCTCGGCGTCAACGGCGCCGGCAAGACCTCGCTGCTGCGCGCCCTGCGCGACGCGTACGCCTCCGAGGGCGACGTGCAGCCCGCGTCGGGTCTGATCAAGGTCGGCAAGACGGTCCGGCTCGCCTACCTGTCGCAGGAGGTCGTCGAACTGGACCCGGCCATCCGGGTGCTCCAGGCCGTCGAACAGGTCCGCTCGCGCGTCGACCTCGGCAAGGGCCGGGAGATGAGCGCCGGCCAGCTGTGCGAGCAGTTCGGCTTCGGCAAGGACAAGCAGTGGACGCCCGTCGGCGACCTGTCCGGCGGCGAGCGGCGGCGGCTCCAGCTGCTGCGCCTGCTGATGGACGAGCCCAACGTGCTCTTCCTCGACGAGCCCACCAACGACCTCGACATCGAGACCCTCAACCAGCTGGAGGACCTGCTCGACGGCTGGCCCGGCTCGATGATCGTCATCAGCCACGACCGGTTCTTCATCGAGCGGACCACCGACGTCGTCCACGCGCTGCTCGGCGACCAGAAGATGCGGATGCTGCCGGGCGGCGTCGACGAGTACCTGGAGCGGCGGGCGCGGATGGCCGCCTCGATCGCCGCCGCCGCTTCGGCCGCCTCGGGTGCTTCGACCGCCTCGGCTGCTTCGGCCGCGGCAGCGGGCGGCCCGGACGCCGGGACCGCCGCGTCGGCCCTGTCGGGCGGCGACCTGCGGGCGGCGAAGAAGGAGATGCAGAAGATGGAGCGGCAGATCGCCAAGCTGGACCAGAAGGAGTCCAAGCTGCACGCCCAACTCGCCGATCACGCCGCCGACTTCTCCAAGGTCGCGGAGCTGGACGCGCAGCTGCGCGCCGTCCGGGAGGAGAAGGAGGAGCTGGAGCTGAGCTGGCTGGAGCTGGCCGAGCAGGTCTGAGTCCTGGTCGGAGTTCTGGTCGGAGTTCTGGTCGGAGTCCTGGCCGGTGCCGGGATCCCGTTCGGGCCCTACCGGGCCAGCAGGGCCTCCAGCTCGTCCGCCGCACGGCCCAGCGCACTGCGCGCCGGGTCGTGCGGCGCCGTCGGGCGGGCCGCCGCCCCGGTCGGCGGGCGGTGCTCGCGGGCCGCGGCCGTCAGCTCGTCCAGCGCCCGGCGCACCCGCCCCACCTCCGCCGGATCCGGCACCCGGCCGCCGTACCGCAGCTGCGCCGCGAACGCCGCCACCGCGCCGCCCAGCCGCTCCAACGCCGCCGTCGCCGGCAGCCACTGCTCCGCCAGCCGCCCCGTCGGCGGCGGCTCGGCCAGCCCCTGCCGCACCTCCTGGCGGGCGTCCTCCAACGCCCGGTACGCCGTGCGGCGCAGCCACACCTCGGCCCGGCCCGCGTCCCCGGTGACCGCGTCCAGATAGGCCCGCAGCGCGGTGGCCGCGTCCACCAGCCGGGGCTCGATCCGGTGCCGCGGACGCTCCGGCCACAGCAGATAGCCGAAGAGCAGCACGATCGCGCTCGCGAGCACCGTGTCCAGCACCCGCGGCCAGAACTCGGCCGCGCTGCTCTGCCCGCCCAGCTGGAGCAGGATCAACGCCATCGGCGTCATCGCCACCGTGTTCAGCCCGTAGTGCGCCGCCGTCACGTACGGCAACAGGGCCACGCAGAACGCGGCGATCGCCGTCAGTACCCACGCGTCGGTCGTGAGCGACACCACGGCCGCCGTGACCGCCACCCCGAGCACCGTGCCGATCGAGCGGCTCACCGCCCGCAGGAACACCGAACCGAGATCCGGCTTCAACACGAAGGCGATCGTCATCGGCACCCAGTAGCTCTTGCTGAGCGGGTAGCTGGCCGTCACCGCCGAACCGACCGCGATGCACAACGCCACCCGCAGCCCGTACCGGACCGAACCGCGCGACAGCAGCCGCACCCGCAGCCGCCACGGATCGGGCGGCGGCGCCGGGGCGGTAGCGACCTCCGCCTCCCGGCCGGCCACGGTGTCGGCCGCCGCGCGCAACGCCACGTCCAGGGCCTGCCGGGACGGCGTGTCCGGCTGCCACTGCGGAACGGTGACCTCGCCGCCGCCCCGTCGGACCGCGTCCGCCAACCGGAGCGGCACCTCCGCGACCTCGGGCGGCACCGGCCGCCACGCCCACAACAGGCCCGTCGCCGCCTCGGTGGCGGCCAACGCCGCCTCGTACATCCGGCGCAGCCGAACCGTACGGGCGGACTCCGACCCCGGGCGGTGCGGTCGCGGGAGGAGGTCCTGCAACTGGTTCAACCGGGCCGTCAACACCTGGCGCGAAGCCGCGCCCTGCGGCGTGCCCAGATCGGCCAGCGTCCGGCCGAACGCCTCGTACGCGGCCGCCAGCGCACGGTTGCGCGGATCCGAGGCGGGGCGGCGGTGCGCGCCCCCCGGCAGACCCAGCACCACCACGAACGCGGCACCCGCCAGCATCATCGGCGCCGCCGCCCACCACGGATCCGGCAACGGCATCCCGCTGCCCAACGCCGCCGACACCAGCAGCAGCATCCCCGCCGCAGAGCCCCGCGGGCCCGTCGCACTCAGCGCGCCGGACGCGAACGCCGTGAACGTGAGCGCCGCACCGAGCGCGACCGCCGACACGTGCACGTGCTGGAGGGAAGTGCCGATCAGCATGCCGAGCGCCGAAGCCAGCACCGCCGACGCGATCCGGGGCACCCGCAGGCCACCCGGCTCCGCGCGGTCGTTCATCGTCGCGTGCATCGCGCCCAGACCGGCGAACACCCCCAGATCCAGCCGGTGCGCCAGCAGTCCTGCGGTCAGCGGCACCGCCATGCCCACCGCCGCGCGGGCCATCAGTGCCAACGGCAACGGCGGCCGGGAAGGACGGGCGGCACGGGCCCACCAGGAGGGGGCGGACTCGTCTGCAGGCATCAGGTCACGTCCGTTCTGCGGCCAGGGGACGCTGCTGTGCGACATTGCGCGGCAGATGGGGGCGTACCCGGTCCAACCGGGCGACGCCAGTCTACCGGGGCCCGGCACGGCACCCCCGAGGGCCGCACGTGTCAAGTTCGTACCGATCCCGCACAGGCGGGCCAAGGGCCCTGCCAGCCCGACAGAGGCGGTGGCTACGATTGCGGAGGCGGAAACCGCCCCCAGGGCGGGCGGTGCACCGACCAGCACTGTACGACCGAGAAGTTGACGGTATGTTGCGGAGCGGCGGCCCCGGGGTTACCCCGAACCACCGCCCGTACGGGGGAGAGGTGAACTGCTATGGCAGGAGAGGTTCCACCGAACACGGGGGCCAGTCCGGACACGTCCGGTGACATCACGCCATTTATGCTCAGCCACATGATGGGGTTCGGCCCCCTCGTCAGCACCGTGCAGACGAACGTCAGCGCCGCCGACCTGGTGTCCGCCTTCGGCAAGAAGGACGTCAAGGTCGAGCTCGACACACTCACCGCGTTCGCCAAGAAGATCGAAGCCCTGCTCCAGGCCATGGAAGGCTCCCCGGCGGCCCCGTACAAACTCCAGGAACAGAAACTGACCGGCGGAAGCTTCGCCAGCGCGGAGTTCGCCGAAGCAACGGCCCTGACCGCGGCCTACGACAAGGTGCACACCCAGCTCGTCAAGCTGCACAAGGACTTCGTGTCGCAGATCGAGGCGATGAAGACCGCGGTCGCAGCGACGGCGGGCAACTACTCGGCCAACGAGGACGACACGACGGCCGCGCAGAACGCCGTCGCGAAGAACGCGGGCGGCACCACGCCGGCGCGGGCCGGCGGCGAGGGCTTCTGATGGTGGTCGGCGAGGGCGCTCACGGGGAATCGGGGAGTAAGTAGTGGCAGACGGAACGAACTTCGAGGGCGTCGGACACGCCCAGCTCAAGAAAATGGTCCAGAGCACCGACCCCACGACGGTGCTGAGCCGCGGCACCCAGCTGAAGTCGGCCGGCCGCGTCCTGAAGGAACTCGGCGCGGCACTCAAATCGCACATCGGCAACGTCAGCTGGGAAGGGCCGGCCGCCGAGAGCTTCAAGACCTGGGCAGGCAACCTGCAGCAGTCCGCCGCGTTGCTCGGTGACTACTCCACAACCGCCGGCGACGCCATGCACCAGGCCGGTGAGGCACTCAGCACCGCCAAGGTGGCCGTGCCGGACGTGCCACACGACGATGTCGACATCGTCAAGGCGCGCTCGACCCAGGGGGTGCCCAACCAGATGGCGCTCACGAGCGCCAACTTCACCCCGACCGGGCCGACCACCGCCACCGTCGACGCCATGATGAAGAAGCAGAACTGCTCCTGGGTCACCGAAACGGAGGCTGTGGCCGCCTCCCAGCGGGTCTACAAGGCCCACCAGGAAGCCATCCACCAGATGGAGAAGCTGGGGCAGGCGTACGAGGCGGCGACGACGAAACTGGCCGGGCTCGGGGACGTGGCTCTGCCGGGTACGCCGGACACGGGCAATCGCGATGGCAAGTCGAACTACTCGGGTGATGGTGGATACAACGGCAGCTACGGAGGCACCGTTCGTAACGCTCGTACGAGTACCAGTGCCGCCGGTGGGAGTTACCGCCCGTCCGGCGGCAGCTACAGCGGCGGCTCGGTCGCGATTCACAACCCCAGGTCGGACTCGCAGGCGCCGAGTGAGCCGGGACACGGTGACCCGATTCCGTCGCGAAACGGTGGCCAGGTGCCGCCGACGCCGGTGGACCCGGGTTCCTCGACGCCGCCCTCTGTGCCGTCGGAACCCGTCCACCGTCCCGGTACCGGCCTTGACAGCCTGCCGACCGTGCCGACCTTGCCAGGTCAGACCGGCCCGCTCGGCCCCAGTGGTGGTGGAAGCCTCCCGCCTGACGGCCCGAGTGGGATTCCCGGATACCCGGGTGGCCCCGGTGGTACCCCGGGATATCCGGGTGGTCCGGGTGGCGGCCCGGTGACCGGTTTCCCGGCCGGGGCCGGCGGCGGCTCGATCCCGGCCAAGGGGGGTGGCGGATCCGTCTCCGGCAAGGGCGGAGGCTCGATCCCCGCCCGTACGGCTCCGTTCGGCGGTGGCTCGGTGCCGGGAAAGTCCGGTGGTAGCCCGGGTCTGCCCAGCGGGACGGTCTTCGGCGCACGCGAGGCCCAGGCGGGCCGGGCGGGAGCGGCCGGCAGCGCGGGCGGGGTGGGCGGCATGCATCCGGGGATGGGTGGTGGTTCCGGAGCCGTTGGTTCGGGCGGCAGCTCACGAGGTCGAGGCCTGACCTCGACCGGAGGAGGGGCGGTCGGCGGCCGCAAGGGACCGGCTGCCGGCGGGGAGTTCACACCGGGTGGTACGGGCCTGCGCAACCGGGCTGCTGCTGCGGGAGCCGCTGAGGGCGAAGCCCGCTCCGGACAGAACGGCATGATGGCCCCTGGAACGGCGGGTCACTCCGGGCGGAACGAGCGCGATCGCCGCAAGCGGGCCGACTACCTCCACGAGGACGAGGAGACCTGGACCAGCGGTACGCCGCACAGTAACCCGGACGTGATTGAGTAGGACGGCAACGACTGCCCGGCCACTGGGCTCTCCCGGTGGCCGGGCAGACCTGTTCGGGGCACGCTCCCCGGTCGACGGAGAGATTGACGAGGAGTTGCGATGGGGCGGACGAACACGCGAGTGCGTTGGCAGATGCTTGCTGCGGCACTCCTGGCCGGGGCGGCTTTGGTCGGCGCAGTCGAAACCCCAGCAGTTGCCGATGGTTCGATCCGGGCGGATCAGTGGCATCTGGACGCCATGCATGCGTCGGAGATGTGGAAGATCTCCAAAGGCGATGGGATTACTGTTGCAGTGATCGACGGCGGCTTCAAGATGGATCATCCGGATCTCGTGGGGCAGTTTTTGCCGGGTATGGACTTTAGCGGCAGCCCTGGTGGGGTCGGGTTCGATCCTGAGGGCCATGGAACACAGATGGCCAGCCTCATTGCGGGGTCTGGAAAGGCAAAAGGCGGGAACGGGGCTTACGGACTGGCGCCGGGAGTAAAGATCCTTCCGTTGAAGATTTCCAATGGGACCGATGGGGCGCTTGTCTCTGCCGATTTCCTTGGCCAGATTGGGCAGGCCATCGCCTATGCGGTCGAGCAGGGCGTAAAGGTCATCAACATCTCGCAGGGAATTTCTGCGGTCAGGACATCGCCTAGCGATGTGGCCAAGTTGAATTCAATCATTGCGATGGCGAGGGCAAAGGGTTCGCTGATTGTTTCCAGTATTGGCAACTCTGCGCAGTCAGGAAATCTGGTCGAGTATCCGGGAGCGCTGCCCAACGTCGTAGGGGTGGGGGCGGTTGGCCGCGATGTCATTGCGACGGCAGAGTCTCAGCAGGGTCCACAAGTCATTCTTGCTGCTCCTGGTGTAGACATGATCGAGGCCTGTACTGGCCCTACCGGCTATTGCAAGAGTCATGGCACTTCGGATTCCACTGCACTGGTTTCTGCGTCGGCTGCATTGATCTGGTCTATTCACAAGGATTGGTCGGCGAATCAGGTTCTGCGGGTGTTGATCAATACGGCCGGGAAGCCGACTGATGGATCCGTCCGCAACAACGATGTCGGCTATGGCGTAGTGCGGCCTCGGGTCGCTCTGGCGGACCCTGGTGATCCCGGCCCGGCGGACGTGTCTCCGGTTCCGGCGGCGGAGACTGTGCCTTCGGCCAGCCCGTCCGCGCCTGCGAGCCCGTCGGCCACTTCGGCGCCCTCGCCGAGTTCGGCGGCTCCGAGTCCGAGTGATGTGGCCGTGGGGGCGCCGCCGGTGGAGCCGAGGGTGGAGAAGTCCTCTGGTTCGGGTGGTGCGTTGCCGGTTGTGGCCGGTGTGGTGGGTGGGTTGGTGCTGGTCGCCGGTGTGGTGTTCGTCGTGTTGCGGCGGCGGAAGGCGGGTGGGCGGCCTGTGGTGCCGCCGGGGGAGGACCCGTACGTGCGGTGATCTGGGCGCCTGCGCTGGTGTGCACCGCCGGTGTTGAGCCGGGGGCGCGTGGGGTGGGGGTGTGCGCGGGGGTCACTCGGGTGGGGGCTGGTGGCGGGGCGGGCTGGTGTCCAGGGTGGTGGTATGGATGCGGAGGAAGCCCGGCGGGCGGGGCAGTTGAGGCGTGCGGCGGCTGCGGCGCTGATCGGTACGGCGATCGAGTTCTACGACTTCTTTTTGTACGGGACGGCGGCGGCCTTGGTGTTCGGGTCGGTGTTCTTTCCTGAACTGGGCACGGTGGGGGCGCTGTTGGCGGCGTTCTCGGTGTATGCGGTGGCGTTCTTGGCCCGGCCGCTGGGGGCGGTGGTGTTCGGGCATTTCGGGGACCGGGTGGGGCGGAAGGCGACGCTGGTGGTGTCGCTGTTGTTGATGGGGCTGTCGACGGCGGCGGTGGGGGTGTTGCCAGGGTTCGGGTCGTGGGGGTGGTGGGCGCCGGTGGCCCTGGTGGTGTTGCGGGTGTGTCAGGGCGTGGGGTTGGGCGGGGAGTGGGGCGGGGCGGCGCTGCTGATCGCGGAGAACGCGCCGGCCGGGCGGCGGGGGCGGTGCGGGGCGTTCCTGCAGTTGGGGCCGACGAGCGGGTTCGTGTTGGCGAACGGGGTGTTCCTGGCGGTCCAACTCGGCCTGGACGGGCGGGCGTTCCGGGAGTGGGGCTGGCGGGTGCCGTTCCTGGCGTCGTTGGGGCTGGTGGCGGTGGGGCTGTTCGTGCGGCTGCGGTTGGAGGAGACGCCGCTGTTCCGGCCGGACGAGCCGAGGGACCGGGCGCCGGTGGTGGAGGTGTTGCGCGGGCACTGGCGCACGGTGCTGCTGGGCTGTGGGGCGATCACCGTGGGGTACGCGCTGTTCTACCTGACTACGACGTACGCGTTGGCGTACGCGACGTCCGGGCTAGGGGTGGCGAGTTCGCTGGTGTTGGTGATGCTGCTGGTGGGCGCGCTGGGCATGGGCGTGACGGTGTGGGTGAGCGCGTCGCGCAGTGACGGGTGGGGGCGGCGGCGGACGCTGTGCTGGGCGACGGGTCTGGCGGCGGGGTGGTCGCTGGTGCTGTTCCCGTTGCTGGAGACGGTGCGCCGGCCGTTGATGTTCGTGGCGCTGGCGGGTGCGCTGGTGGTGCTGGGGTGCCTGATGGGGCCGGTGGCGGCGTTCCTGCCGGAGTTGTTCCCGACCCGGGTGCGGTACACGGGTGCCGCGTTGACGTACAACCTGGGCGGCGTGGTGGGCGGGGCGACGACGCCGCTGGTGGCGACGCGGCTGACGGAGGCGTACGGGACGGCGGAGCCGGTCGGCTGGTACCTGGTGGGGTTGGGCGTGGTGGCGCTGGGCTGCCTGTGGCTGCTGCCGGAGACCGGCGGCGCGGAGTTGGGGGCGGTGGACGGCGGACGCCGCCGGGTGCCTCTCCTGGGGGCGGACCCGGCGGCGTAGGTGCCGACCGTGCGGTGCGGTCAGCCGGCGAGGGCGGCGCGGCCGGCCAGCACGACGGCGGTGTGCTGGGCGACCCGCTCGCCGAGGTACTCGGCGGTCGCGATGTCGGCCTTGTGCACGGCCTCGGGGCCGGCGTCGGACGGGCTGGAGGCGGCGGCGCCGTTGAAGAAGCCGAGGCGGTTGAGGTCGTTCTCGGTGGCGGTGGTGGCGTTCCAGCCGGGCTTGAGGCCGAGGTTGACCCAGCTCATGGCGTGCTGGGCGGCGAGGGTCTGGAAGAAGCCGAGGGTGCCGGCCTTGTCGCCGCTCTTGGAGGCGGAGTTGGTGAAGCCGGCGGCGACCTTGTCCCGCCAGGCGTCGGAGAACCAGCGCTTGCTGGTGGCCTCGGCGAAGACGTGGAAGGCGCCGGAGGCGGTGCCCATGTAGGTGGGGGAGCCGAAGACGATCGCGTCGGCGGCGTCGAGCTGGGCCCACTGCTCGTCGGTGATGGTGTCGACGGCGATCGAGATGACCTCGGCGCCGGCGGCGGCGGCGCCGCGGGCGACGGCCTCGGCGATGACGGCGGTGTGGCCGTAGCCGGAGTGGTAGGCGAGGGCGACGGTCGGGCGGATGGCGGTCATACGGGGGCACTCCTGTACGGGAACGGGTGCGGGCAGGGGCAAGGCAAGGCAAGGCAGGGACAGGCCGAGGAGCGACGGCGGGGCGTGCTGTCGCACCTCGACCCGCCGGGCTGGTCTCCAATATAGACCAAGTCTCCATTGGTTACCAAGGGTGGATTGGAGACCGCAGGACTACCCTGGACGGCATGACGACGGAGGAAGCGGCCCGGGTGGAGAGCGGCACCGGGCGGCAGGGGCAGGAGCGGGAGGGCGGGCAGGACCGGGAGCAGGAGCTCGACGTCTTCGCCCAGCTCTGTCCCAGCCGCGCGATGTTCGCCGAACTGGCCGACAAGTGGTCGATGTTGATCCTGATGAGCCTCGCCGCCTGCGGGCAGCAACGGTTCTCCGAACTGCAGCGTGGCGTCGGCGGGGTCAGTCGCAAGATGCTCACCCAGTCGCTGCGCAGCCTGGAGCGCAGCGGACTGGTGCGCCGCACCGTGTTCCCGGAGACGCCGCCGCGGGTGGTTTACGACCTGCTGCCGCTCGGCCGGGAGCTGGCCGTGCTGCTGGCGCCGCTCGGCCGCTGGACGGAGCAGCGAACCGGGCAGATGCTGGCCGCCCGTGAGGAGTTCGACGAGACGCACGCCGAAGGCTGACCATGCGCGCGCCGAAGGCTGGCCGGGCCCGCGCCAAGGGCTGACCAGCCCCGTACCGAAGGCCGACCGGGCCCGTGCCGAGGGCCGGGTGCCCGCCCGCCGGGGGTCGGTCAGGCATGCGCCGGGGCCGCGGAGCCGATTTCCCTTCCGGGCCGCCAGCCGTGTAATGTCTTCCTTGTTCGACCGGCCCGGTGAAAGCCCGGCAAGCCCCTATAGCTCAGTCGGTAGAGCGTCTCCATGGTAAGGAGAAGGTCTGCGGTTCGATTCCGCATGGGGGCTCCATTCGAAGGCCCTCGCTTCATGGCGAGGGCCTTTTGCTGTTCCCCGATCAGGCCGCCCGGCCCAGTGCGGCGGCCCAGTGCGGCGGCCGAATGCGGCGGCCTAGCGGGTCGGGTACGGAATGCGCTGTGATGGTGCGTCATCGGCCGCCCGCCCATGGGGTGCGGGCGCGAGCCGAACCCCGACCGGGAGGGCGTCATGGGCGTTCGACTCGTGGTGGTCGACGATCACCGGCTGTTGGCCGAGGCGCTGGCCACGGCGTTGCAGCTGCGCGGCCACCGGGTGCTCGCGGTCGGCTGCCCGGCCGGGGTCGCGGCTGATCTGGTGGTCGGCCGGCGGCCGGAGGTGTGTCTGCTGGGGGTGGCCGCGCCGAGTGAGCCGGCGGCTTTCGACGGGCTGCGCCGGATCCGCCGGGAGCGCCCCGAGGTGGCCGTGATCGTGCTCGGGCCGGTGGGTGAACTGCGCGGTGTGGCGGGGGCGTTCGCGGCCGGGGCGGCGGGGTACGTGCCGAGCGACGAGCGGATCGGGGTGGTCGAGCGGGCGATCGGGCGGGCTCGGGCGGGCGAGGCGGCGGTGGCCGTGGACGTGCTGCGCGGGGCCTTCGACCAGTTGCTGCGGCCGGTCGCCGAGCCGGACGACGAGGCGGTGCGGCTGCTGCGGTTGCTGACCCGTCGTGAGGTGCAGGTGCTGGCCCGGATCGCGGACGGGGAGGACACGGCGGCGATCGCCGCCGGGATGCGGATCGCCGCGAGCACCGCCCGGACGCACGTCCAGCGGGTGCTGATGAAGCTCGGTGCGCGGACCCGGCTGGAGGCGGCCGCGGTGGCGGCCCGTACCGGGCTGCTGGAGCGGATGGCCGGCGGCTGAGGGGGGCTCGGGTTTCGTGAAACCGGCTCCCGGGTGGCCCGTTCACGTGGTCCTGGGCACTCCGGCGGGCAGGGAGAATAGCCTCAGTCGTACACACGTCATCGACGGCCGCCGCTGATCCGGCGGACCGTCGCCCGCTGGAGGTCTCATCATGAGTAAGTACCTGGTCACGGGTGGCGCCGGCTACGTCGGCAGCGTGGTGGCCGCCCACCTGCTGGAGGCGGGGCACCAGGTGACCGTCCTGGACGATCTCTCCACCGGTTTCCGTGAGGGCGTCCCGGTCGGTGCCGAGTTCGTCGAGGGTCGGGTCCAGGAGGCCGGCCGGGTGCTGGACGGTTCCTTCGACGGCGTGCTGCACTTCGCCGCCTCCTCGCAGGTCGGCGAGTCGGTCGTGGACCCGGAGAAGTACTGGCGCAACAACGTGGCGGGGTCGCTGGAGCTGGTCGCGGCGATGCGCGCGGCGGGTGTGCGCAAGCTGGTGTTCTCGTCCACCGCCGCCGTCTACGGCGAGCCGGAGGTCGTGCCGATCGCGGAGACCGCCCGCACCTCGCCGACCAACGCCTACGGCGCCACCAAGCTCGCCGTGGACCACCTGATCACCAGCGAGGCCGTCGCGCACGGGCTGGCCGCCGTCTCGCTGCGCTACTTCAACGTGGCCGGTGCGTACGGCGCGTACGGGGAGCGCCACGACCCCGAGTCGCACCTGATCCCGCTGGTGTTCCAGGCGGCGCTGGGTCAGCGCCCGCACATCGCGGTGTACGGCGAGGACTACCCGACCCCGGACGGCACCTGCATCCGTGACTACATCCACGTCGCGGACCTGGCCGACGCGCACCTGCTGGCGCTGGACGCGGCCAAGCCGGGCGAGCACCTGATCTGCAACCTGGGCAACGGCAGCGGCTTCTCGGTGCGCGAGGTGATCGAGTCGGTCCGGCGTGTCACCGGCCGGGAGATCCCGGTGCAGGCGGCCGGCCGCCGGGCCGGCGACCCGGCCGTGCTGGTGGCCTCGGCGGCCCGCGCCCACGAGGCGCTGGGCTGGACGCCGCGCCGCCCGAACCTGGACGACATCGTCGCCGACGCCTGGAAGTTCGCCCTGGAGAAGCACGGCCAGTAGGCCGCAGGACCCCGCAGGCGCCGCTCCCGGAGGTTCGGGGGCGGCGCCTCGGCGTTGCCCGCTTCGACCGGTGATGGCGTGAAATCCCGCCACTCGCGCACCTCCTGACGAAACTTCACCAAACCGCCACGAGGGGGTTTCCCGGCCCGTACGCTGAGTGCGGTACCGGTGGGGGCCGGCGCCCTTTTTCGGCCTCACCGGCCACCGGTGGGCGGGCGGAGTGACGGGCCCGGACCGCGGGTGCCGGGGCCGGTCCCCGCCCCCGGGCTCGGGCCGGTCTGAGCAGGGGGGTAGTGACGATGGGGCGGATCCGCGTCCTGGTGGTCGACGACCACCGGATCTTCGCCGAGGCCCTGGCCGCGGCGCTCGCCGCCGAGCCCGACGTGGAGGTGGGGGCGGCCGGCAGCGGGGCCGCCGCCGAGCGGGCGCTGGAGCGTGCCGCCGTCGAGGGGCGGGCCTTCGACGTGGTTCTGATCGACGCCGACCTGGGGGCCGAGGGCGTCGCTTCGGCGGGTGCCCGGAGCCGGCCCGGCCCGGACGCGGCCGACGCGGCCCGGCGGCGGCTGGCCCCGGCGGTGCCGCCGCCCCGCCACCCGGTCGGCCCGCCGGTGGTGCCGTCCGGCGGGCGCTCGGTGGACCTGCTGCGCCCGGGTGGGCGCGGCGCGGAGTCGGCCCGCTCCGACGCGTACCGGGCCGACCAGCTCAGGACCGCGCCTCCGGCACCGGACGGCATCACCCTGCTCGCCCGGGTCCGCCGCGCCCATCCGGGGCTGCGGGCGGTCGTGCTGGCCGCCGCCGACGATCCGCACCGCGCCGCCCGGGCCCTGCACGCGGGTGCCACCGGCTGGGTGGCCAAGGAGAGTTCGCTGGCCCGGCTGCTCGCGGTGGTCCGGGGGGTGCTGCGGGACGAGACGCACCTGCCGCCCGCGCTGCTGACCGGGGTGATCCGCGAGCTGACCACCGCTCGGCGGGACCGCACCGAGAGCGAGCGGCTGGTCGACACCCTGACTCCGCGGGAGAAGCAGATCCTGCGCTGCATGGTCGCGGGCCTGGGCCGGCAGGCGGTCGCGGAGCGGCTCTACCTGTCGCCGCACACCGTCCGGACGCACATGCAGAACGTGCTCGGCAAGCTCGGGGTGCACTCCACGCTGGCCGCGGTGGCGGTGGCCCGCCGGGCCGGGGTCAGCCCGGCCGAGCCGGCCCTGCCGGCGCCGCCGTCCATCGTGACCGCGGTGGACCGGACGTGAGCTCCGGGGCCCGGATCAGCCCGGGATGTTGTCGAAGGGGGCGACCAGCTGCCGCAGGAGCGCGGCGAGTTCGCCCCGCTGGCCGGAGCTGAGCTGGGCGAGCAGTTCGCGTTCGTGCGCGAGCAGTCCGGCGAGTGCCTGGTCGGCGCGGTCGCGGCCGTCGTCGGTGAGCCGGACGAGCACGCCGCGCCGGTCGTCCGGGTCGGGCAGGCGCTTGACCAGGCCCTTGCCGGTGAGGCGGTCGATGCGGTTGGTCATGGTGCCGGAGGTGACCAGGGTCTGGGTGAGCAGCTGGCCGGGGGAGAGCTGGTAGGGGGAGCCGGCCCGGCGCAGGGCGGTCAGGACGTCGAACTCCCAGGGCTCCAGCCCGTGCTCGGCGAAGGCGGTGCGGCGGGCGCGGTCGAGGTGCCGGGCGAGCCTGCTGACCCGGCTGAGTACCTCCAGCGGCTCCACGTCGAGGTCGGGGCGCTCTCGGCGCCACGCTGCGACCAGCCTGTCGACCTCGTCCTCCATGACGATCAGTGTATCGGTGGATGTGTCGATGTGAAGTCTCTTGACGTCGAGAAATGTGCCAGCAAGGCTACCTTGGATATCTTGATGTCGAGATACTTGTGAGGTGGACCATGACCAGTCCCGTCTGGGACCCGGCGCAGTACCTGCGCTTCGTGGACGAACGCACCCGTCCGCTGCGCGACCTGCTCGCCCGCGTCCCCGCCCTCCCGAACCCGGGCGATCCCGTGATCCTCGACATCGGCTGCGGCCCCGGCAACTCCACCGCCGTGCTGCGCGCACGCTGGCCGCACGCCCGCCTCACCGGCGTCGACAACTCCGCCCCGATGCTCGCCACCGCCCGCACCGACGGTGAGCCCACCGCCGACTACCTGCTCGCCGACGCCCGCGACTACGACCCGGCCCCGGCCGGACCCGACCTGATCGTCTCCAATGCCACGCTGCAGTGGATCGACGGCCACCTCGACCTCGTCCCGCGCTGGGCCGGCGCCCTGCGGCCCGGCGGTGCCGTCGCCTTCCAGGTCCCCGGCAACTTCGACGCCCCCAGCCACACCCTGCTCGCCGAACTCCGGCGCAGCCCCCGCTGGCGCGGCCTCCTCGGCGACGACGCCGCCAGGGCCGGTGTCCACCCGCCCGAGCGCTACCTGGACGCCCTCACCGCCGCCGGCTGCACGCCCGACGTCTGGGAGACCACGTACCGCACCCTGCTCCCGGGCCCGGACCCGGTCCTCGCCTGGGTCAAGGGCACCGCCCTGCGCCCCGTCCTCACCCGGCTGACCGACCCCGCCCGCCAGGCCGCCTTCCTCGCCGAGTACGGGGCGCTCCTGCGCGAGGCCTACCCGGCCGGACCGCACGGCACCGTCTTCCCGTTCCGGCGGATCTTCGCCGTCGGGACCAGGGTCTGATGCGGGGCGGGAAGGCCTGATGCGGGGCGGGAGGGCCGTCGGTCCTTCCGCCCGCAGGTCAGTCCTTGCGCCCGCCGACCAGCCTCGGGTGCCGCTCCAGGCCCTCCAGCCCGTGCCAGGCCAGGTTCACCAGGTGCGCCGCGACCTGAGCCTTGTCCGGCTTGCGGACCTCCAGCCACCACTGCCCGGTCAGCGCCACCATGCCGACCAGCATCTGCGAGTACATCGGGGCCAGTCGCGCGTCGAAGCCCCGGGACTTGAACTCCAGGCCGAGGATGTCCTCCACCTGCGTCGCGATGTCGCTGATCAGTGACGCGAAGGTGCCGGTCGACTGGGCCACCGGGGAGTCCCGGACCAGGATCCGGAAGCCGTCCGTCGAGGTGTCGATGTAGTCCATCAGCGCGAACGCGGCCTGCTCCAGCAGCTCCCGCGAGTGCCCGCCGGTCAGCGCCCCCGTGACCATGTCCAGCAGCAGCTGCATCTCGCGGTCCACCACCACCGCGTACAGCCCCTCCTTGCCGCCGAAGTGCTCGTACACCACCGGCTTCGACACCCCGGCCCGCTCGGCGATCTCCTCCACCGAGGTGCCGTCGTAGCCGCGCTCCGCGAACACCGTCCGCCCGATCTCCAGCAGCTGCTCCCGCCGTTGCTTGCCGGTCATCCGGACCCGCCCGCCCCGGCGGCGCGGCGCCGGGGCAGGCGCACCACCCCCCGAGGCGCCCCCGCCCGCCGGTGCAGCGGCTCGCGGACGGGCCGGCGCCGCGTCGGGCGCCGCGTCCGTCCGCGTGCTCTGGTGGCCGCCTGTGCTGTCTGCGCTGCTCCCGTTCACCCCTACATCATGCTGGAAGCGACGACTCATGCGGCGCGGCGGGCGGCGATCCGTTGTGCGTCCGGCCAACGGACGTCCCGGACCCAGCCGGCCAGCTCGAACCAGCGGATCAGCCGGGCCGAGGAGTCGATCTGCCCGCGCAGCACCCCGTGCCGGGCGGCCGTCGGGTCCGCGTGGTGCAGGTTGTGCCAGGACTCGCCGCAGGAGAGCACCGCCAGCCACCAGACGTTGCCCGAGCGGTCCCGGGAGCGGAACGGGCGGCGGCCGACGGCGTGGCAGATCGAGTTGATCGACCAGGTGACGTGGTGCAGCAGGGCCACCCGGACCAGCGATCCCCAGAAGAAGGCGGACAGCGCGCCCGACCAGGACAGCGTCACCAGCCCGCCGACCAGCGGGGGGAGCAGCAGCGAGATCATGGTCCAGAGCCAGAACAGCCGGGAGATCCGCCGTATGGCCGGATCGCGGACGAGGTCCGGCGCGTACGTGAGCTGCGGGGTCTGCTCCTCGTCGAACATCCAGCCCATGTGCGCCCACCACAGGCCCTTGAGCAGGGCCGGGAGGCTCTCCCCGTAGCGCCACGGCGAGTGCGGGTCGCCGTCCTTGTCGCTGAACCGGTGGTGCTTGCGGTGGTCGGCCACCCAGCGCACCAGCGGGCCCTCGACCGCCAGGCTGCCGGCGATCGCGAGGGCGAGCCGCATCGGGCGGTTGGCCTTGAACGCGCTGTGGGTGAAGTAGCGGTGGTAGCCGACGGTGATGCCGTGGCAGGTGAGGAAGTACATGGCGACGGTGATCGCCGCGTCCGTCCACCCCAGTCCCCACCCCCAGGCCACCGGCACGGCGGCCAGCAGCGCGGTGAACGGCAGGAGGATGAACAGCCCGAGCGCGAGCCGTTCGGCGAGGCCCTGCTTCTCCCCGCCGCGGGTGGCGGACAGCCGGGTGGCGGCGGTGTCGGTGGGATCGGGGGATTCGGTGGGAAGCGCGGCGTTCCCCGCGCTCGGCTCGCCGGCCTTGGTGGTCATGGGCGTCCCTTTGCGGCATCTCTGTGCGGGAGGGAGGAGCGGAGGCTACGTTGGCGTAACCTACGGCATCGTAGGTTGCGCTCCGTGGCGAAGGGAACACGCCGCCGCACGGCGCTTGAGTGAATTCACCCGACTGGATGGATGAACCGGCGGCCCGGCTTGTTCGACCGTTTCCGGCGGATCGGGGCCTGCGGATCGCGGCAGTTGATACCCATGGCCGGGTCGACTCGGGTAGGGTCTGAGCAACCATCCGCCGTGGTGTAATGGCAGCACAGGGCCCTTTGGAGGCCTTTGTCTGGGTTCGAATCCTAGCGGCGGAGCCTCTGCACGCCTCAGGTTCGGGCGTACCGCCGAACCGCCGGTATTGTCGGTGCTGCTCGGCGGACTGTGCGAATGGCGACCGGCCTCGGTCCGGTCCGGGCCCGTTCTGCCCGCTCTGTGAACCGACCGAGGAGCCTCCCCGCATGGGTGCCAATTCGCTTGCCGCCGTTGTCGTGCTCGCCGCCGGTGGCGGGACCCGGATGAAGTCGAACAAGCTGCCCAAGGTGCTGCACGAGGTCTGCGGCCGGTCGCTGGTGGGCCATGCCGTCTCGGCGGCCCGCGAACTGACGCCGGAGCAGCTCGTCGTGGTGGTCGGACACCAGCGGGACCAGGTCCAGGAGCACCTCGCGGCGCACTACCCGGCGGCCCGCCCGGTGGTGCAGGAGGACCAGAAGGGCACCGGGCACGCGGTGCGCACGGCGCTGGAGGCGCTGGCCGCCGACGGCGTGGTGCTGGACGGCACGGTGATCGTCACCGCCGGGGACTCCCCGCTGCTGACCGGGGACACGCTGCGCCGCCTGGCGAAGGCCCACACCGCCCAGGACAACGGGGTCACCGTGCTGACCGCCGTCGTCCCCGAGCCCTTCGGCTACGGCCGGATCCTGCGGGACGAGGACGGCACCGTCGCCGCGATCGTCGAGGAGCGGGACGCCACCGCCGTCCAGCGCTCGATCGCCGAGATCAACTCGGGCGTCTTCGCCTTCGACGCCAAGCTGCTGGTCGAGGCGCTGGCCGAGCTCACCACGGACAACTCGCAGGGCGAGGAGTACCTCACCGACACCCTGGAGATCCTGCGCACCGCCGGGCACCGGGTGGGCGCCGTGGTCGCGGAGGACCACCGGGACATCCTGGGCATCAACGACCGGGTGCAGCTCGCGCAGGCCCGCCGGCTGCTGAACGACCGCCTGCTGGAGCGGGCGATGCGGGCCGGCGTGACCGTGGTGGACCCGGCGACCACCTGGATCGACGTGCAGGTGACGTACGAGCCGGACGCCCTCGTGCTGCCGAACACCCAGCTGCAGGGCGCCACCCACCTGGGCGAGGGCTGCGAGGTCGGCCCGAACTCGACCCTGACCGACACCCTGATCGGCGCCGGCGCCCGTGTGAGCAACACCACGGCGGACCGCGCCGAGGTGGGCGAGCTGGCCACCGCCGGCCCCTACGCCTACCTGCGGCCGGGGGCCAGGCTGGCCCGCAAGGCGAAGGTCGGCACCTACGTCGAGGTGAAGAACTCCGAGCTGGGCGAGGGCGCCAAGGTGCCGCACCTCTCCTACATCGGGGACACCACGATCGGCGAGGGCACCAACGTCGGCGCGGCCTCCGTCACCGTGAACTACGACGGCGTCAACAAGCACCGCACGGTGATCGGTGCGCACTGCCGCACCGGCTCCGACAACATGTTCATCGCCCCGGTGACGATCGGGGACGGCGCCTACACCGCGGCCGGTTCGGTCATCACCACCGACGTCCCGCCGGGCGCGCTCGGAGTGAGCCGGGCGCACCAGCGCAACATCGAGGGCTGGGTGGAGCGCAAGCGCCCGGGGACCACCTCCGCGCAGGCCGCGAAGGTTGCGACGGACGGGGCCGCGGACGCCTGACGGGGCGGGCGGGAGCCCGAGGGCGGTCCCGGGGCGGACGGTTTCTGCGTGGGCGCGTAACCTTGGGGACATACGTGCGCCACTGGGCTTACGGCCCGTGTCCAGGCGTACCGACAATTCCCCCGACCCCTCGTGCGAGCCGGCTGCGCCTGCCCGCACGGGACGACGGGGTTCAGCGTCAGCAACGCGAGGAGACGGTGCAGTGAGCGGGATCACGACGTCGGGTGAGAAGAAACTCAAGCTCTTCTCCGGCCGTGCCCACCCGGAACTGGCGAGGGAGGTGGCCGAGGCGCTCGGGACCGAGCTCGTCCCGACCAAGGCCCTGGACTTCGCCAACGGCGAGATCTACGTCCGCTTCCTGGACTCCGCCCGCGGCGCGGACTGCTTCGTGATGCAGAGCCACACGGCTCCCATCAACCAGTGGATCATGGAACAGCTGATCATGATCGATGCGCTGAAGCGGGCCTCCGCCAAGAGCATCACCGCGATCCTGCCGTTCTACGGGTACGCCCGCCAGGACAAGAAGCACCTGGGCCGCGAGCCCATCTCGGCGCGCCTGGTCGCCGACCTGCTGCGCCAGGCGGGCGCCGACCGGCTGATGGCCGTGGACCTGCACACCGCGCAGATCCAGGGCTTCTTCGACGGCCCGGTGGACCACCTGTTCGCGCTGCCGATGCTGGCGGACTACGTGGGCGGGAGGGTGGACCGCTCCAAGCTGACCATCGTGTCGCCGGACGCCGGCCGGGTGAAGGTGGCCGACCAGTGGTGCGACCGGCTGGACGCGCCGCTGGCGATCATCCACAAGCGCCGCGACATGACCCAGGCCAACACCATCCTGTCGGCCGAGGTCGTCGGTGACGTCAAGGACCGGGTCTGCGTCCTGGTCGACGACATGATCGACACCGCCGGCACGATCTGCGCCGCGGCTGACGCGCTGTTCGACAACGGTGCGGCGGACGTCCTGGTGGCGGCCACCCACGGCGTGCTCTCCGGCCCGGCCGCGGACCGGCTGAAGAACTCGCGGGTCAGCGAGTTCGTGTTCACCAACACGCTGCCGACCCCGGGGCAGATCCAGCTGGACAAGATCACCACGCTGTCCATCGCCCCCTCGATCGCGGCCGCGATCCGCGAGGTGTTCGAGGAGGGTTCGGTCACGAGCCTCTTCGAGGGCGTGCACTGACGAAGCCCGACGGCGGGGGGGGGGGGGGGGCGGGGCGGCCGCGGCCGCCCGCGCGCCGCCCGGCCCGAGCGCGCAGGGCGAGTGAGGGTCAGGGCCGCGAGG
>NZ_JBHWIO010000078.1:32305-41703 GCF_042732075.1 Kitasatospora sp. NPDC059812 | reverse complement strand
CGCTCGCGCGCGCGCCTCGGTCCGCGAGAGCCGCGGCGCGCGCGCGCGGCTCCCCCCCCGCCCCCCCCCGCCCCCCCCCCGGGGGGGGGCCGGGGGCCCGGGCCCCTGTTGCAGGGGTGTGCGTCGGGTTACCGCCGACTGGTCCGCGCCCGTCGGCGGCGGGCCACGAGGGTGGTCGTGGCGCGCAGGGCCAGGCCGATCACCGGTGCGAGGAGCAGGGTGCACCAGGTGCGGGTGGTGGCATCGGCGGTGAGGCGGTCGGAGAGCAGGTAGGCGGCGAGGAAGGACGGGGCGAGCCAGGCCCCGTTGGTCGCGGCGAGGCGCAGCGGGCTCGCCCGGCGCGCTGCCGGTTCCTCCGCCGACTCCGCCGAATTCTCCGACTCCGTGGATGTCACACGAACCTCCTGACCACGCCGATCACCTTGTCGACGATCCGCTGGGAGACGCCGCGGTCGAAGACGAACCCCGCGAGGCAGCCGGCGACGGCCCAGACGATGCGCTGCTTCCAGCCGCCGCTCCCGAACAGTACACCGGCGCAGGCGCCGCCGGCGCAGTTGCCGATGTGGAGCGCCCAGGGTGCCAGGAAGGGGATCCAGGCGGCCACGGCCGCGGTGACGGACAGTTGGACGGCGCGGGAGACGGCGGCCTTGAGCGCGGCCTTCAGCCAGCCGGGCATCCGGCCGTTGAGGTCGGTGCAGTTGACCGGGTCGGCGTTGCAGTAGTCGTAGGCGTTGGCGCTGGCTCCCTGGACCGGGTCGGGGGAGAGGAAGCGGCCGGTGGCCGGGTTGTAGAGGCGCGCTCCCATGAGGGTGAGGGCGCTCGGGGTCTCGTCGGAGCGCTGCTTGTCGCCGAGCCAGGCGTAGCGGGTGCCGGGCTGGCCGGTGCGTGGTTGGCCGTACTCGTCGTAGTCGAGGACGGTGGGTGCGACGGCGGTGTCCAGGGGCAGCCGCAGGGTGATGTCGCCGTGCAGGTTGGCGAGTTGCAGGATGGTGCCGCCGGTCTTCGCGGTGGTGGCGGCGAGGGTGCCGGCGGGGCCGGTGACGTTGCGGGTCAGGGTGCCCGCGGTGTCCTCGGTGATCCAGCGGGGGCTGTCGGTGTCGGAGCCGTAGTGGTTGGTCCGCAGTCCGGTCTGGGCCCAGGTGCCGGTGGTGTTGGTCTCGGTGGTCCAGGCGCGGAAGCGCTGGGCCGAGTCGAGGGTCCAGCTCTGCCGGTTGGTGCCGCTGGTCTGCTGCTGCACCAGGTCGGTGGTGTAGTACGCGAGGGTGCTGCCGGGCAGTGCGGTGGTGCGGCCGAACGCGTCGTAGGTGTAGCCGGGGTTCACCAGGCGGTCGGCGGTGTCGTAGGTGCTGGTCTGGGTGGTGCCCGCGGTGGTGGTGCAGGTCTGGCCGCGGGCGGCGTCGGCGGTGGCCAGCGCGGTGCGGTTGGTGTTGCGGTCGAAGGTGTAGGTGCGGGTGGTGCAGACGGCGTCGGTCGAGGTGTCCTGGACCTGGAGGAGCCGGCCGGCCCGGTCGTAGGCGTAGGTCTGGGCCGCGGTGATGCCGGGGGTGCCGGTGTGGGTGGCCCGCTGGCCGTGGATGGTCTCGGTGATGCCGTCGGAGACCAGCACGAGGCCGTCGCTGTCGCGGGTGTAGGTGCGGCTGGTGGTGGTGCCGGCCGGGTCCTTGTCGTCGGTCCGGGTGTAGCCGCCGGGCAGGCCCTGGGTGAGCGGCGTGCCGTCGGCGTCGTAGCGGGCGGTGAGGGTGCCGGCGACGGAGTCCGTCACCGAGGTCGCCAGGCCGCGCGGGTCGACGGCGGTGTCGTAGGTGTAGGTGGTGGTGGAGGGGGAGGTGTCGGTGACCTTGGTGGGGCGGTTGAGGGCGTCGTACTCCGTGGTGGTGACGGCGCCGTCGGCGTCGGTGTAGGAGGTCAGGCGGCCGAGTTCGTCGTAGCCCTTGGTGATGGTGCCGCCGGTGGCGGAGGTCTGGCGGGTGACGGCGCCGGTGCCCGGGTGGTAGGTGGTGGTGGCGGCGGGGGCCGGGGTGCCGAGGCCGTCGGTGACGGTGACGGTGGTGGGGCGCCCCGCCGTGTCGGTGTCGGTCACGGTGGTGCGGGTGACGCCGTTGGCCGTCTCGGTGGTGCGGGTGGCCTGGCCGAACTGCCCGTACTGGGTTGTCCTGGTGGGCAGTTGTGCGGGGTTGGCGCCGCCGCCGGTGATGGCCGCGGCGGGCCCGGTCTGGCAGACGAGGTCGGCCCACTCGGGGCGGTTGCCGCAGGTGCCGGTGCCGTCGGCGGTGTAGTAGCTGGTCCAGCCGGCGGCCGCGTCGGAGCCGGTGGAGGCCGGCTGCCGGGTCGAGACGACCCGGCCCTGGCCGTCGTAGCCGGTGGTGGTGGTCAGGGCGAGGCCGCCGCTGTCCTTGATCTGCGCGGTGGGCACGCCGAGCGCCCAGTTGTAGGTGGTGCGGTCCTGGCGGGCGTCGACCAGCAGGTCGGGCCAGGCGCGGAGCCGGGCGCCGGTGGCGGTGAGGGTGATCTGGTTCTTGATCTTGGCGGTGCCGTCGGTCGGCCGGCCCTCGTCGTAGGTCTTCACGGTGTGCTGGCGGGCGGGCAGTTGGGTGCCGGCCTTCGCCAGGACCGTCGCACCGGAGGTGGCGTCGGCGGCGAGGGTGATGCGGTGGAGCGGGTCGTAGACGTCGGTCTCCTGCTGGCCGTCCGTGCTGTAGGCGCTGCTGCTCGACAGGAGCCGGGCGCGTTCGGCGGAGGGCAGGGTGTCGATGCCGAGGTCGGCCAGTTCGGCCTTGGCGGCGGTGGTGGCGCCGAGGGCGAGCTCGCGGTTGCCCGCGGTCAGGCTGCGGACCTGGTGGCCCTGGTTGTCGTACTCGGTGGTGGTGACGTGGTGGCCCGGGGTGGCCTGGTTGACCTGGCGGCCGGAGGCGTTGAGGTAGGTGACGTTCGCCCGGGTGTAGTCGCCGGCGCCGAGGTCGGTGCCGTTGTTGGAGGCGGGGGCCTGGTCCGGCGGGAACACCGCGGTGGCGTCGGTCGGCAGGTCGCTCTGGCCCCACGCGGAGGCGGCCGGCGCGGAGAGGTCCTCCGGCGCCTTCGCGCCGGAGAGCGGGACGCCGTAGACGACGGTGGTGGTGGCGGTGCCGTTCACGGTGCCCGTGGTGCCGGGGGCGAGGGTGTCGTGCCAGGTCTTCGTCAGCATGCCGGGGCCCGCGGCCGGGTTGGCGCTGACGGTGCCGTACGCCAGCGAGGTGGCGCGGGTGCCGCTGAGCTGGACGGAGGAGAGCAGGCCGTCGTCGGCGCCCTGGGTGTAGTAGGTGTACTGGTTCTGGCTGCTCTGGCCGAGCCGCGGGTCCCAGGTCTGGCGCAGCCGCCCGGCGGAGTCGTAGCGGTAGACGGCGACGTCGGTGGCGGTGGCCGCGGCGGCCCCGGGCGCGGTGCTCCAGAGCCTGATCGCGGTGACCTGCCCGGCGACGTCACCGAACTCGGTGTCGGTGGTGGCGCCGGTGGCGGTGGTCGCGGTGGCGTAGACGAACTGCAGGACGCGGCAGCCCTTGGCGGCGACGTTCGCCGCGCACACCGCCGGGGTGGCCGCGGAGGTCGGCGCGATGACGAGCTTCGGCCGGGCCAGAGTCTTGCCGCCGACCACGGTCGTCTCCGACACCACGCTGGTGGTGGTGTTGGCCAGCCCGCCCTGGAGCGTGGAGGTCACCGTCCAGGTGGCGGCGGCCGGATCGGCCTTGGCGAAGGTGGTGACGGTGCCCTCGGTGCCGGAGAGTGTGAAGTCGGCGCCGAAGGAGCCGCTCAGGGTGAGGTCCTCGCTGCCCGGCTCGGGCGTCCAGCCGTTGCCGGCCGCGTTGGAGGTGAAGGAGACGGCGGAGCCGTCGGCGGCCATCACGCTGAGCGAGGTGCTGGAGGTCCTGCGGATCTCCGTGTACTCCGAGGCAGACAGGCTCGACGACACGCTGGACACCCAGTTGGGGCCGAAGACCGCCGCCTGGCCGTCCTGGCCGGCGGCGGCCCGCGGGTCACGCGAGGAGTGCGTGCGGCCGACCGTCATGCCGAACAGCGACACGTCGGTGGCCGGGACCCTGAGGTCGCCGGTGAGCAGGTTCAGTGCACCCGGGCCGACGTTCTCCGTCGCCGCGCCGTCGGCCTTGCGGTCGACGACGACCCGCACCGGCTCGGAGGAGACGGCGGCGGCGCCCGGCCCGGTGAAGTCCGCGCGGAGCTGGACGGTGCCGTCCGGGGTCACCGTGGAGGTGGCGTTCCAGGTGAGCGCCGGGCTCTTGCCCGCGGCGAGGGGCACGGGCCAGGCCGCCAGTGCGGCACCGCCGTTGGTGATGTCGCCGGCGGGGATCCGCGTCCAGGCGTCGGCGTCGGAGCGCCGCCAGGAGAAGGCCACCTGGTCGTAGCGGGCGGCGTCGGCCTCGGCGGTGAGCGGCAGGCGCGCCGCGGTGCGGGTGCCGTCGTTCGGCGAGGTGACACCGCCCGCGCCGACCTGGAAGGTGTGGGTACGGGCCTCGGACTTGTTCTCCGCCCGGTCCACCGCCCGCACCTGAAGGGTGTTGGTGCCGGCCTTGGCCGGGGTCACGGTGAAGGTCACCGGCGCGGCGGAGCCGTTCGTCGCGACCTTCGTCCAGGTCGCGCCGTCGAGCGTCCACTCCAGGGCGTTCTGGTCACCGGCCGGCGGGGTCGCGGTGAAGGAACCGGCCTGGCCGGGGCCCTTGACCCACTGGCCCGACGGGTAGTCGGCGGAGGAGAGCGCGGCGGGCGCCGAGGGGGCGGAGGTGTCGACCGTGAAGGTGGCCCACGCCGACCAGTTGTTGTTGTAGTGCAGCCCGTCGTACGGGGAGGTACGGAACTTGTACGTCCTGCCGTTGGCCAGCACACCGGCCGGGACCTTGACGGAGGCCGGGGCCCCGCTCGGCACGTACGGGGAGACCAGGACGTTGCCCACCTGGGTGTCGGTGGCGGTGTCGAAGATCTGGAAGGTGCCGTCGACCTTGTCGTTGTTCGGGTCGACGAAGGTGTCGCGCAGCGTCGGGGTGGTGGAGTTGACCCACCAGGTGCCGGCGGTGTCCTTGTAGAACGGCGAGCCGGCCTGCTGGTCCGTCCCGGTCCGGGGGCGGTAGTTGTACGTCACCGTCAGCTTCGGGACGTTGGTCGCGGCGTTGGCGGAGTTCACCTCCTTCCAGTACTTGGTGTTGGCCTCGTCCGGGGCGCGCAGCCCCATGCCCGAGGTGGTGTTCTTCGCCGACGTCCAGGTCTGCACCAGGTTGGTGACGTCCGCGGTGATCCAGCCGTCGCCTCCGCAGGCGTCCCGGCCCTTGGTCTCGGTGCCGGTGGCCTTCTTGGCGTTCCAGGAGGGCTGCGCCGTCCAGCGCGAGGCGGTCGAGGCGAGGCCGGTGTCCCAGATGTCCCACGCGTAGGGCTGGCAGTCGCTGTTGCCGGAGTGGAAGTTGTACAGCGACAGGCTGGCGTTGGTGATCAGCGCGTCCGCGATCGGCGCGGTGTTCCAGTTGATGAACGACCGGGCCTGGCGGGAGGAGCCGTCCGCGTTCTTGGTGCCGGAGTTGCCCCAGTAGATCTCGGTGTCGGCCGACCAGTCGACCGTCTCGCCCTGCTGCACCCGGGTGTCGAAGACGTTGCCGAGGGCCGTGGTGGAGGGGTCGACCGTCACCGGGTACTGCGTCTTCGGGTCCGCGAGGAACGCGGCGTCCGGCGTGAACACCAGGTCGATGCCGTCGCCGCGCTGAACGACCTTCAGACCGACCTTCGCCTGCCGGGCGTGCTCACCGGAGCCCTCGGCGGCGGCCGTCGCGTCCCACATCACCGGCGCCGGGAGCACGGCCCGCCGCTCGCCGGTGCGCCTGTCGGTGAACAGCACGCCGCCGTCCGGCTGGACCTCGGCCTTCAGACCGTCGGCCTTCAGCGGCATCGTGTACGAGAACCCGGCGGCGCTCGGGCGCTGCTTGAGCACCGTGTACTGCTCGAAGCCGGTCCGGGTGGCCTCCACGACCAGGTCGGCCGCGCCGTCCGCGATCGCGTCCCGGTAGGTGGCCTTCGTGCCGTCCAGGGCGGGCTTGGGCAGGCCGCCCCGCCACTGGAGCTCGACCTGCTGGTCGCCCTGCCCGAGGGTCACCAGGGTGCGGGCGTCGTCCGGGGCCGCGGCCTGCGCCTGGAGCAGCGACTTCGCCCGGGTGCCGCCGGCACCGGCGAGCCGCAGCGCGTTCGGGTGGGCCTTCGGCGCCACCGACCCGTCCGCGCCCGCCTGGAGGCCGAGGTCGACGTCCACCCACTGGCCGTCACGCTGGAAGCGGATCGGGCCCGCGAACAGCTCGGTGGTGAGCGAACCGTCCTTGTTCACCCACGTCGTCGACGTCTCCGTACGCTCGGAGAGCGCCTCCACCCGCTGCCCGGACAGCCGGGCCGCGACCCTCGCCGACGGCACGTCGGCGGCGGACGTGGCCCACTGCCCGGCGCCCTTGCCCGCCTTCGCCGCCGCCGCGCTCGGGGACGCGCTCGGCGATGCGGCGAGGGCCGTCTCGGACCCGGCCAGCAGCGACACCGCCACGGCGAGGGCCAGCGACCCGCTCACCGCCCGCATGCCAACAGGCCTGCCGAGTCTGCGTCGTGTGGTCATCCGTCTGTTCATATCGACTCCTTGAAACACCGTCGCTCGACGGCGCTCTCGGAGCATAGGAGTGGGCGGCAAGATCAAAGATGGGGTCAAATGACGCCAAAGGATCATCAAATAATGATCTTGTTTCGACAAGGTTCACATGATCGTGATCATGGCGTAGGCAACCGCGCCCGCCCCCTGCGCGTTACGTCAGCGGTGCCGACCGCACCAGACACTTACCGGCCGCCACCGCCGGTAGGGCCGCTTCGGGTGGTGGGCCCGCTGCTTCCCGTCCTCAGGGCCGGGGTGTCCAGCCGGGTGGGGCGAGACGGGTGTCGGTGAGGATCCGCTCGACGGTCTCGTCGAGGGTGCTGTGCTGCGGAACGACGTGTTCGAGGCCGCCGGGCAGGAGGTCGTGGGGCTGGTACCAGCCGGCCATGTCCTCGGGGGAGAACTCGCCGGCCTGGGGGCGGGTGGCGTGGCGGCGCACGGTCTCGTCGAAGTCGGCGTCGAGGTAGTACAGGTGGCTGCGGCCGCGGTGGTCGGCGGCGAGCCGGGCGAGCATCGGGCCGTAGCGCTCGGCGGCGAGGATGCCCTCGACGACGGTGTGGAAGCCGTGGTCCAGGGCGTGCCGGGCGACCAGGTCGATGAGGCCGATGTTCGCCCCGCCCGGGAGGTCGCGCTCGCGCAGGACGGTGCGCCGGAGCACGTCCTGCGCGACGACGGCCACACCCCGCCCGTACGCGGCGCGCAGCCGCACGGCGACGCTCGACTTGCCCGCCCCGCTCGGCCCGCGGACCACCACCAGCACGGTGTCCTGAGTTCCCGTCACGCCGATACCGTACCGGCCGCGTACGGGGCCCTCCCGCGTACGCTGTGAGGCGCGGCTACGCTTCCGGCGGCACGCTGTAGCGGCTCAGGACGTGGTCCGCCGTGGACTTGTCCAGCAGACGCAGTTCCCAAGGCCCGGAGTTGACGTCGAAGTCCTTGCCGAAGCCGACCCACTTGCCGGCCATGCGGCGGCCGGTCGGGTCGACCAGCAACTGAATAGCGCCGTGATACCTGGCCCCCTGGTAGTAGCCATCCTGCGCGGTCTGCTCCACCCAGGAACCCGTAACGATGTTCCGATCAACAGTGAGATCGAATGACAGCGGCGAGTCGGGATTGGACGACGCACCGGGGAGGGATCGCCCCGTGATCCGGTTGCCGTTCTGGGACAGCACGACGTGATGCAGACCGGTGAACGTGTTCTCCCGACTGCTGCTGTAGAACTCGTAGTGGCTGACCCATACCCCCGAGTAGTCCTCACCCGTAGGAGCGGGCGCAGCCTGCACGGGCACGCCCGGTTCATCACTGGTCACGTCGTGCCCTCCCGTACTGTCCACGCTGACCCTTGGCGGCAACTGTGGCGAGTCGAAGCCGAGGCGGTCAACGGGAATCTTGGTGACAGCCTCAAGGGCTCGAACGTACACCGGGCGGGGAGACCTCACCTCCCCTGACTCCCAACGTTGCACCAGGCGCTTGCTGGCGTCGTTCGGCTCCCCTTGGTCCTCCCCGGCCGCCCGCAGCCGCTTCGCGAACTCGTCCTGGCTGAGACGGAGTCCGAGGCGTACGGCCCGAAGGGTCTCGTTCGGCGTAGTCATGGCTAGAAGATAGGCCCAAACATCCTCTGAAGACGTCGAAATGACGTCTTGCCAGGACGCCGAAGTGACGCCTCCACGCCGTCGCAATGGTTCGCCGGGTTGGGGCACGATCGGTCTCCAACCCGCCACCAGAAGCAGGCAGGAGGTACCGCCCATGCACGTCGAGATCATCGTGTCCAAGCACAAGGGGGAGCCGAAGGACCCGCCGAAGCACCGGGGCAACCCGGCGCCGGAGCAGCCGCAGCCCGCCCCGCAGCCCAAGTAGTCACCTGACACACCGGGACCCCTGCCGACTGTGCACACGGCGGGGGCCCCGTTCACTCGGAGGAGTGCCCGTGGTTGACCCGAACCGGTTCCATATCGCCTACGCCATGCGGCAGTTCGCCGACGAGACGTGGACCAGTCGCGCCGAACGGTGGACGGCTTCGTTCTATGTTCCGGCCGAGAACATCGGCACAGCCGAGATCACCCGCGTGGTCCCCGGCTTGACGCCGAACCCCCGTGCCGCTCTGGACGCCGACCCGGGCCTGCTCGACCGCATCCCCCGCGTGGTCTTCACCGAGGACGGCGCCCTGACCCCCGCCGTGGCCAAGACGAATCCGACGCTGCTGCTCCTGCTGGAGTCCGTACACGTCACCGACGCGTGGCGAGGCAAGGGGGTGGGCATGCGACTGGCCGTCGCCGCGCTCCGCCGGCTCGCCGTCCCCGGGGCGCTGGCCGTCTGCTATCCGGCCCCGATCCACGACCACGGGCCGGACGAGCCGTGTTCCTACGCCTCCGACGACCCGGAGATCCGACGGCCGGACGAGGAGGCGATGACGAAGCTGCGCCGAGCCTGGGAACGGCACGGCTTCACGCACCTCGATCAGGGCGTGTACGCGATGGCGCTGAGCAGCCCATGAACGCCCCTGGGAACACCGAGGCCCCCGGACCCCTCGACGGAGCGTAACCCGGGGCCCGGTAGCCGGAATGGGCCGAGCAGCTCGGGCCGTTGCTCGCCGGGTAGGCCGGGCCCGGCACCTCCCGCCGCCCCCCGGGCGGGGGGGGGGGGGGGGGGGCGGTGGGGGGGGGGTGCCCGATGCGGGGGCGGGGCCGGTCGGGGACATGTGGTCCGGGCCGTACGGGGGGGTGGTGGACGTGGTGAGTGACCT
>NZ_JBHWIO010000078.1:0-32295 GCF_042732075.1 Kitasatospora sp. NPDC059812 | reverse complement strand
GGGGCGGGGGCGGGGCGCGCGCGCGGCGCGCGGGGCGCGGCCGCGGGGGCGGCCGCGCGCGCCCCCGCCCCCCGGCCCGCGGGGGCCGGCCCCCCCCCCCCCCCGGGCCGGTGGCGGGGTCGGTCCCGTAGCGGTGTCAGGCGCCGAAGGAGACCTGGTCGACCGTCCAGAAGGCGCTGTTGGTGCCCGTGTAGCGGAACTGCAGGCGCGCGGTGGTGGCGCCGGCCGGTACGGTGACGGGCAGGTGCTCGACGGTGTTCAGGTCGGCGCGGTAGGACTTCACCAGCTGCGGGGCGCCGTCGTCGAAGACCACGTACACGTCGCCGGTCTGCGGGCCGTCGACCTTGTAGTTCGTCGCGAAGGACAGCGTGGCCCGGCCGAGACCGGCGACCGGGTAGGCCGGGCTGACCAGGGTGGAGTCGAACTGGCCGGCGCCGTGCGCCTTGTCGTCCCACTCGTCGGAGTCGGCGACCGCGAAGACGTTGCGGGCCCGCACGTTGGTCTCCCGGCCCTGTCCGAGCTGGGTGGCGCTCCAGAACTCGTCGGTGGCGAAGGCCCAGCCGCGCCACTCCGTCACCCCGCCGCTGGGCATCCGGGAGTTGTCGATGCTCCAGCCGCTGGGCGGCGTGTGCGTCCAGCCCCGGACCGTGGCCGGGATGCCCGTCTCGTCCACCCGGCCCTGGAGGGCGGGGCGCAGCGCGTCGAAGGCGTCCGGGGCGATCTCGTCGATCGGCTGCCCGTCCAGGCGCCAGGCGGGGTCGATCGCCGCGCCCTCGTGCTTGAGGACGGTCGGCGCGATGTCCACGGGCTTGACGTCGTAGCGCCGGGAGCCGGCCGGGTAGCCGGCGCCGTCGGCGATCACGAAGGTCTGCCGTTCGTTGGCGCTGTTGCCGCCGTGCCCGCCGGCGTCGGTGTGTCCGTGGTCGGTGGTGACGACGATCAGCCAGTCCTCCGAGCCGTACGTGGGGCGGGACTTGACGGCCTGCACGACCTGGCCGACGAGCGCGTCGACGGTGTGGATGGCGGCCGCGTACTGGGCGCTGGCGCCGCCGGAGGCGTGCCCGGCCTCGTCGATCCCGTCGAAGTGCAGGAAGGCGGTGTCCGGGTTGCCGTGGGCGAGGTAGTCGGCGGCGTCGGAGGCGGTCTTGGCGTCGTCCTCGTTCTCGGCGATCCGCAGGTCCGCCTTGCCGTTGAAGACGTTGCCGGTGATCGGGTTCCACGAGCCGATCACCAGTGTGGAGGCGGCCGGGTCGGCGGCCTCCAGGCGGCTGGCGAAGTCCGGGTACTGGTCGAACCGGGCGCCGGTGAACGCGTTGTCCTTGACCTGGTGCTTGTCGGGCCACACGCCGGTGGCGATGGTCGACCAGCCCGGCCCGGACAGGGTCGGCGCCAGCGGGTTGGCGTACAGGTTGCTGGTGGCGGTCATGCCGCCGGCCATCAGCGCCTTGAGGTTGGGCGCGTCGGCGGCCGCCAGCTTGTCGTAGCGGGTGCCGTCGACGCCGATGACCAGGGTCTTGGCCTGCTTGGTGCCGTCCGGCAGGCCCTTGTAGGCGGGGGCGGCCGCGATGGGGGAGGCGGCTGCGGCGGAAGCGGCGGGGGAGGCGCCGGCGGGCGCCGACGGCAGCAGCACGGTGGCCGCGGCGGCTACGGCGGTGGCCACGGTGACGGTCCGGGTGGAGCGGGGAATGCGCACAGGGGCTCCCAACTAGGGGGCGACGCGGTGCGGTTGCACCGGCACCGAGGATGGGGCGCCCGTACGAGGAGGAGCCCTCCCCGGATCCACGGTTGTATGAACAACCGCCGAAATTCAGTCCAGACCGGTTACCATTCCGTGATCTATGGGGCGCTGAACCGCCACTCGATGGCGCCGGACCGATGGCGCCGGACCGCCGCTCGATAAGGTGGCGCGGTGAACCACGGCACCCCCCGGCCCCCCGTCGCCCCCGCCCGCTCCGGCGTCCCCGACCACGGCCGGGTGCCCAAGTACTACCTGGTCAAAGCCCAACTCGAAGACCTCATCGCCGAATTGGGCCCCGGCGGGCGCCTGCCCACCGAAGCCGACCTCGCCGAACGCCACCACGTCGCCCGCGCCACCGTCCGTCAGGCCCTGCGCGACCTCCTCCTCGAAGGCCGTCTGCGCCGCCAGGGCCGCGGCACCGTCGTCGCCGGCCCCAAGATCGAACAGCCGCTCTCCCTCGCCAGCTACACCGAAGGCGTCACCCGCCAGGGGCTGCGCCCCGGCCGCACCCTCATCACCCTCGACCGCCTCCCCGCCGACCCGCCCATGGCCCAGCACCTCGCCGTCCCCGAAGGCGAACCCCTCTGGCACCTGGAACGCGTCCTGCGCGCCGACGAGGAACGCGTCGGCCTGGAGTCCACCTACGTCCCCGTCGCCCGAGTCCCGCGCCTGGAGCGGGAGTTCGACCCCGAAGGCTCCTTCTACGGCTACCTGCGCGAGTGCGGTGTGCGGCTCGGCGGCGCCGACGAACGCATCGAGACGGTCCTCGCCACCCCCCGCGAAGCCCTGCTCATCGGCACCCCGCCCGCCCTGCCCATGCTGCTGCTCCACCGCCGCAGCCGCGACGCCGCGGGCCACCCCCTCGAACAGGTCCGCACCCTCTACCGCGGCGACCGCTTCAGCTTCACCCTCGCCCTGCACGCCCCCGACCGGGACTGAAGCCGGTACTGCGCTCCTCGCGGCAGGTGCGCGTCTCGGCACCGGTTCTCGTCCCATGCTGCGCGCGTCCGGTTCTCGTCCCATGCTGGAAGGGAGAGGGGGTACGGCGGCAGAGGAAGTGGTGGGGATGCGGACCGTTGTCGACCTCACGCGTTGCCAGGGCTACGCACAGTGCGTGTTCCTCGCGCCGAGGGTGTTCCAGCTGCACGGCGAGGAGGGACTGCTGTACGCCCCGGCTGTCCCCGACGACCAGGTCGAGCGCGTGCGCCAGGCCGCGGCGGCGTGCCCGGTCCAGGCCATCCTCCTCGGCGAGGAGGTGAGCGCTGATGGCCGGTGACCAGGGAGCCGGTGACCAGAGGGCCGGTTACCAGACAGAGGGCCGGATCGTCATCGTCGGCGCGTCGCTGGCCGGGTTGCGGGCCGCGGAGGCGCTGCGGGAGGAGGGGTTCACCGGCTCACTGACCGTGGTCGGCGACGAGCCTCATCCGCCCTACGACCGGCCGCCGCTGTCCAAGCAGGTGCTGCTGGGCCACGCTGCGGCGGACTCCACCGGGCTGCCGATGCGCCGGGATCCGGACGCCGAGTGGCGGCTGGGCGTACGCGCCACCGGCCTGGACCCCCTGGGGAAGCGGGTGATGCTGGCCGATGGCGAGTCGCTGCCGTACGACCGGTTGCTGATCGCCACCGGGACCCGGGCGCGGCCCTGGCCCCATCCGCAGGAGGCCGCCCTGGACGGGGTGTTCACCCTGCGTACCCGCGAGGACGCCGGCGGCTTGGCCGAGCGGTTGGCCGCCGGGCCACGGCGGGTGCTGGTGATCGGCGGTGGTTTCACCGGCTCGGAGATCGCTTCGGCCTGCCGGGAGCGCGGACTGGACGTCACCGTCGCCGAACGCGGCCCCGCACCTCTGGTGGGCGCGCTGGGCGGCACCCTGGCGAAACTCGCGGCCGCCATGCAGCGCAACCACGGTGTGGACCTGCGCACCGGCGTGACGGTCACCGCCCTGCGCGGGGACGGCGGCGGCCGCTTCACCGGCGCGGAGCTGTCCGACGGCAGCCGCGTCGAGGCGGACGTGTGCGTCGTGGCGCTGGGGGCGGTCCGCAACGTCGAGTGGTTGGCGGATTCCGGCCTGGCGGCGGGCCCGCGCGGAATCGCCTGCGACGCCGGGTGCCGCGCCTTCAACATGTACGGAATCGTCACGGACGACGTCTTCGTCGCCGGCGACGTCTCCCGCTTCCCCCACCCGCTGTTCGGTTACCAGATGCTCTCCCTCGAACACTGGGGGAACGCGGTCGAACAGGCCGGGGTGGCGGCCCACAACATGGTCAGCCCAGGGCCGCTGCGGCGCCCGCACCTCGCCCTCCCGACGTTCTGGTCGACCCAGTTCGGGCTCAACATCAAGTCGGTGGGCGTGCCCACCTTCTCCGACCACGTGGTCATCGCCCAGGGTTCTCTGGAGGCGCGCCGCCTGGCGATGGTCTACGGCTACCAGGGGCGGATCACCGCGGCGGTCACCGTCGACATGGCCAAGTCGATCGACTACTACCGGCACCTGATCGAGACGGCTGCGCCGTTCCCGCCCCCGCCCGGCGCGGCGGACCGCGCGCTCGCGGCGGACATCCCGATTCCGTCCGACGTGCCGGATCCGAAGGGGCTCTCCCACGGCCCCACCGTGGCGCTCACCGGATACCTGCCCGACCGTCGACTGACCGTGGTGCAGCCCCGCGGCTGACCCACGTCCCGCCCAACGACGAGGAGCCACCATGGACTCCGACACCCTGCTGGCACGGATCACCGACTACGCGAACCGCCCCGACCCCTACCCGCTGTACGCGGAACTGCGCGAGGCCGGTCCCGTCGTCCGGCAGGCAGACGGCAGCTACCTGATCGGCACCTACCACGAGGTCGCCGCCCTGCTCCACGATCCACGGATGAGTGTCGATCCCCGCACCTGCGGCGAGACGACGCACAAGCCGCCGTTCCTGCGGCTCGACGACCCGGAGCACCACCGACTGCGCACCTTGGCCATGCGGCCGTTCGGCCCCCCGCACAGCCCGGGCCGGGTCGATGCCATGCGCGGCGAGATCGTCCAGCTCACCGGGGAACTGACGGAGCCGTTCCAGGCGGGCGGCCGGATCGACATCGTCGACGACCTCGCCTACCCGCTGCCCGTCACGGTGATCTGCCGCCTGCTCGGCGTGCCGCGTGAGGACGAGCCGCTCTTCAGGGCGTGGTCCGACGCGCTCGTCGCGTCCGCCGACGTCCGGCCCGAGGCGGACTCCTCCGGGCGGGACGAGGCGGGCGCTGAGGCGGGCGAACAGGCGCGGGGCGAGATGGGCCGGTACCTGGCGGGCCTCGCCGAGAAGCGCCGTGGCAATCCGAGCGACGACCTGCTCTCCGCCTTCGTCAACGAACCGGACCCGGCCCTGCGGCTCACCCAGGAAGAACTCGCGGAAACCGCCGTGCTGCTGCTCATCGCCGGACACGAGACCACGGTGAACCTGATCGCCAACGGGGTGCTCACCCTGCTGCGCCAGCCCGAGCAGCTGGACCAGCTGCGTCGCGAACCGGACCTGCTGCCGCGAGCGGTGGAGGAACTGCTGCGCTACGAACCCCCGGTCCACATGCGCCAGCGCATCCCCCTCGCCGACATCGACATCGGCGGCACCACCCTCCCCGCAGGCGCCTCCGTCGTGCTCGCGCTGGCCTCGGGCAACCGCGACCCCAAGCGGTTCCACGCGCCGGACCGGTTCGACCCCACCCGCCCGGACAACCAGCACCTCGGCTTCGGCAGCGGTATCCACCTGTGCTACGGCGCACCACTCGCCCGCATCGAAGCCGAGGCCGCGCTCGGGGCGCTGATCCCCCGCCTCGGCACGGCACGCCTGGTCCAGGATCCGCCCCCCTACCGGCAGAACGCCATGCTCCGCGGACCCCGCCACCTGCCCGTCCACCTCTGAGGCCGCTCAGTTCAGTGCAACGCAGGTCAGCCGCGGGGCAGCACGCCCAGGAGGGTTGCGGTCAGGGCCTGCTTCAAGTAGTCCTTCAGCTCCAGGTGGAAGCGGGCCAGGTCGGGCTCGGCCTGGTAGGCCGCCTGCAGGCTGGGCGGGGGTGTGCTGTACGCCGACAGCGCGCCGGCCATGACCATGGTCTGCAGGCTGAACAGTGTTGCGTTTTCGCCCAGCTCCGGCAGGTACTTGAGGACCAGGGCGGTCATGGCTGTCAGGCGGTCCAGGGAGGCGCGCTTGTAGCGGGCTACGACCTCGACGGAGACGTTGTGTTCCAGGACGCTGCCCTGTGCGCCGAAGAGGTCGCACAGCACCGCTCGGCTGGAGAGTGAGCGGCTGAGGATCTCGGCCACCCCTGCCGCTCGCTCGGCCATGGGTAGATTTTCGTCGATGCCGGCCGCCAACTCGCCTGCCAGTTCCGTCAGCCACTCCTGCAGGAAGTGGTCCAGCAGTTCCAGCAGCACCGCCTCGCGAGACTCGAAGTAGCGCAGCACGTTCGGCTTCGCCAGGCCTACCCGGCGGCTGAGCTCGTTCAGGGTGACCGCGGCCACGGGCATCTCGTCGAGCATCGCCGACGCTGTGTCGAGGATCGCCCGTCGACGCATCTCCCGCTGCTCTTCGGTTCGCGCCCGCTGGAAAGTCATGATCACCAGCCTAACTTAGGTACCTGCGGTACGTTGACAACGTACCGAAAGTACTTTAACGTCGTGCGCAAGATACCTTCGGTACGTTAGTTAGTCGGGAGCCTGGCATGAGCGAGAAGTGGACGACGGCGAACATTCCGGACCAGCGCGGGCGGGTGGCCGTGGTGACCGGGGCCAACACCGGACTGGGGTACGAGACCGCCAAGGCGCTCGCCGAGCGCGGGGCGTCCGTGGTGCTCGCCGTGCGCAACGTGGAGAAGGGCGAGCAGGCCGCGGCCCGCATGACCGGCGACGTGACCGTGCAGGCGCTGGACCTGACCTCGCTCGACTCCGTCCGGACCGCGGCGGCGGCGCTGCGGTCCCGGCTCGACCGGATCGACCTGCTGATCAACAACGCCGGCGTGATGTACACCCCGAAGCAGACCACCCGGGACGGCTTCGAGATGCAGTTCGGCACCAACCACCTCGGCCACTTCGCGCTCACCGGGCTGCTGCTGGACCTGATGCTGCCGGTGCCCGGCTCGCGCGTGGTGACGGTCAGCAGCACCGGCCACCGCATCCGGGCCGCGATCCACTTCGACGACCTGCAGTGGGAGCGGTCGTACAGCCGGGCCGCTGCCTATGGCCAGTCCAAGCTGTCCAACCTGATGTTCACGTACGAGCTGCAACGTCGGCTCGCCACGCACGGCACCACCGTCGCGGTGGCCGCGCACCCCGGCGTGTCCAGCACCGAGCTCGCCCGCAACCTCCCCGCGGCCTTCCGGCTTCCGCTCACCTGGCTCGCGCCGCTGATCACCCAGAAGCCGGCGATGGGCGCGCTGCCGACCCTGCGGGCCGCCGCCGACCCCGCCGCGCTCGGCGGCCAGTACTACGGTCCCGGCGGACGCGGCGAGTTCATGGGCCACCCCCGGCTGGTCACCTCCAGCCCGGAGTCGTACGAGGTGGTCGTCCAGCAGCGGCTGTGGGCCGTCTCCGAAGACCTCACCGGGGTGAAGTTCCCCGTCGTTCAGTCCGGGCAGAACTCGTTTCCCTCCGGATCGGCCAGCACGATGTAGCGCGTCGTCCGGGAACGCCTGACACGGATCCGGGCCGGCGTCGGTGACCGACTCCGGCGAGTAGACACCCGGCTGCGGAGCGGGACACCTCGGCTTGCCGTCCGGTCCGCGGCCTTGTTGCCCACGGGCATGCGTCCGCGCGGGCCGGGGCGGCGTCCTATGGCCAGTCGCGTCCTATACGGGGCCGGTGTCGTCCTGTGCGAGCCCGATCGCGTCCTGTGCGGGGCCGATCGTGTCCGCCGCGGTGGGCCCCGCAGCCGCCGCCAGCGTGCGGAGAACCCGCCGGACGGCGTCGCGGAGCCAGCGGTGGGCCCCGTCGGCCGTGTGCCGGGGGTGCCAGGCCATGCCGATGGTCAGCGGCGGCAGGGCCAGGGGGATGTCGAGGAGGTGCAGTCCGAGGGCGCCGGCGTCGTGGGTGAGGGGTGAGGGGGCGGCGCCGGGGAGTGCGGCGGGTACCAGGCAGACGAGGTCGCTGCGGGTGGCGAGGGTCATCGCGGCCAGGTGGCTGGGCAGGACGACGCTGACCCGCCGGTGGAGGTCCTGCTCGGCCAGGGCGGTGTCGAGGGGGCCGGTGAACCGGCCGCGGCGGCTGACCGCGATGTGGTGGGCGGCAGCGAGCCGGGCCGGGGTCAGCGGCCCTTCGGTGAGCGGATGGCCGGCCCGGACGGCCGCGACCATGCGGAGGCTGACCAGTTCCTCGACCCGGGTTTCGGGGTCCACATGGTCGATGGATCCGACCTCCAGGTCGATCCGGCCGTCGCGCAGGGCGGGCCCGGCCTCCAACTCTTCGGCCCCGATCCGGAACGAGACCCCCGGCGCCTCCCGCCGGGCCAGTTGCAGCAGACCGTGGGCCAGTGCCGCGCCGACCAGGTCGGCGGCCTGGAGGGTGAAGGTGTTGCGGAGGCCGGCGGGGTCGACGCTCGTACCGGGGCTGAGCAGCGCTCCGAGGCTGCGCACCACGGTGGCGGCCTCCTCGCGCAGGGCCTCGGCGCGCGGGGTGGGAACCATGGCCTGCCCGGCCCGGACCAGGAGGGGGTCCTGGAGGACGCGGCGCAGCCGGGCCAGGGTGCGGCTCATGGCGGCGGGCGAGGTGTGCAGTCGCGCGGCGGCGCGGGTCACGCTGTGCTCGGTCAGCAGAGCATCCAGGGCGATGGCGAGATTGGCGTCGATGACCGGATCGGGGCTGCTCACCAGCATTATTCCATTTCAGTCAATGATTCCGTGCTGAAGTTCCCATTGTGGCAGCACGGCGGATCTCAGCAGGATGAGGGCATATCGAAACCAGCACGAGCCACGAGGTTTTCATGATCGTCATCACTGGTCCCACCGGGAACATCGGCCGCCACCTGCTCTCCCAGCTCCTGGAGTCCGCCCCCGCCGCGGGCGAGGAACTGCGCGTCATCGTGCGCGATCCCGCCCGGCTCCCGGACGCGGCGCACGGACGCGTCGACGTGGTCACCGGCTCCCACGCGGACGCCGAGGTCCTCGACCGGGCCTTCGAGGGCGCGGACGCGGTCTTCTGGCTCGTCCCCCCGGACTCCTCCCTGACCCCATACGACGCCTACAGCGGCTTCACCCGCGCCGCCGTCGAGGCGCTCGTCGCCCACGGCGTCGGCCACGTCGTCGGCGTCTCCGCGCTCGGCCGCGGCACCCCGCTCGCCGACCGGGCCGGCCTCGTCACCGCCTCCCTCGCGATGGACGACCTCATCGCCGGCACCGGCGTCTCCTACCGGGCCCTGGCCAACCCGTCCTTCTTCGAGAACCTCCTGGAGGAGGCCGACTCGATCCGCGAGAAGGGCGTCTTCACCGACTCCGTCGACGCCGACCGCAAGGCCCCCTTCGTCGCCGTCGCCGACATCGCGGCCGCCGCCGCCGACCTGCTGCTGGACCGCTCGTGGACCGGCATCGGCAGCGTCCCGGTCCTCGGGCCGCAGGACCTGTCCCCGAACGACCTGGCCCGCGTCATGACCGAGCAGTTCGGCCGCCCCGTCCGCTACGAACGCCAGTCGCTCGACGAGCTGTACACCACCCTCGTCGGCTACGGCCTCAACGAGGCGTTCGCCCAGGGCGTGGTCGACATGAAGCGGGCCAAGGCCGAGGGCCTCGACGCCGGCGTCGCCCGCACCCCGGACACCGCCTCCCCCACCGGCTTCGAGCAGTGGTGCGCCCGGACCCTCAAGCCCGCGGTCCTCTCCTGAAGCCCAGCACCCCGTGCCGGGCGCCACGGAGCCCGGAGACCCCTACCACCTGCCGCTTTGGAGGCACCCCGATGTCCGCTGAAAAGTCCGAACCGCCGGTCACGGCGTTCATGCTGGTCAAGACCACGCCCGAATGGCTCGCCCTGACCGTCCAGGAACGCGTGGACGCCTTCACCACCCAGGTCCTGCCGGCCATCAAGGCCAAGACCACCGGCGTCCGGTCGCGCTTCTACGACACGGAGTTCTACTCCGCTCGCGTCACCGACGTCTGGGTGTGGGAGGCCGACGACCACCACGCCTACCAGCTCCTCGTCGACGCACTGCGCGAAACCCCCTTCTGGGACCGCTACTTCGAGGTCGTCGACCTCCTCGTCGGCACCGAGAACGGCTACGCCCGGACCTACGGCCTCGAACCCGTCGCCACCATCGCCACCTGACACACCGCCCACCGGCCCACCTGCGCACGAGCGCCGATGCCCCCTGACCGGTCGTGGTCAGGGGGCATCGGCCCGGAAGGACCAGAGGAGCGGTCAGAGAGCGCGTCGGTACTGGTGGGGCCAGGCCGCCTGGTCCGCGGGGCGCGCGCAGGGCGAAGTAGGGGTCGCGGAGGAGGGGGCGCCCTGTCATCACGGCGTCCACCTGCCCGCTCGCCAGCAGTTCGCCGGCCAGCGACACGTCGCCGATCTGTCCGGCGGCGGCGACCGCGAGTCCGGTGGCGTCCTTGAGCCGTGCCGCGAACTCGACGTGGACCCCCTCCCGCGTCGGCGGGCGGGCCTCGTGGTCCCGCACCGCCAGTCCGGACGTGACGTCGAGCAAGTCGACGCCCACGGACGCCAGTTCATCGGCGAACGCCACCGCCTCGTCGATGCCGATGCCGCCTTCGACCCAGTCCGTGGCGGTGATCCGGACGAAGACGGCCTTCTCCGCCGGGAAGGCCTCCCGGACGGCGCGGGCCACGCGCAGCGCGAGGCGCGTCCGGTTCCGGAGGCTGCCGCCGTACTCGTCCGTCCGGTGATTGGACAGGGGTGAGAGGAACTCGTGCAGGAGGTATCCGTGCGAGGCCTGGATCTCGACGACCTGGTACCCGGCCAGGTGGGCCATCCGGGCCGCGCGGGCGAACGCCTCGACCACCTCGTCGAGGTCGGCGCGGTCGGCCTGCCGGGGTGCGTCCAGGTCGCCGAAGGGGACCGCCGACGGGCCGAACGTCCGCCAGCCTCCCTCGGCCGCGCTCACGGAACCGTTCTGCCCCGCGCCCACCCAGGGCAGTTGGTGCGACCCTTCCTGCCCGCGGCCTGCAACTGCACCCCTGGGACGGTGCCGCGCTCGCGCATGAACGAGGTCAGGCGCCGGTGAGCGGCGGCCTGCTCCTCGTTCCAGATGCCGAGGTCCGCCGGTCCGGTGCAGCGGGCCCACGGCGTTGGCCTCGACCATGATCAGACCGACCGCGCCGACCGCTCGTGCGCCGTAGTGCACGAGATGCCAGTCGGTCGGTTTCCCGTCGGGGCCCGCGGCGTACTGGGCCATCGGGGACATCCACAGGCGATGGGGAACGGTGACGTCCCGCAGGCGCAGCGGGGGCTCTCTTCCTCGGGAAGTGGCTGGCAGGCGGCGGGAGCGGGGCGAGACGGAGCGCCGGGCTGTCGCGGCGATGAGGTGCGGGCCGTGGCGGACCCACGGCCCGCAGCGGCGTTCAAGAAAGCTGATGCCGAGTCAGAACCTGGCGCCGGAGGGCAGTTTCGCCGTCTCCTCGGGGGCCTCGGCCGGGAAGTGGTGGCTGCCGAGGTCGATGAGCACGATGTCGAGGCGGTCCCGGTAGCGGTCGATCGCCTCCCGTGTCACCAGGTCACGTATCGCGAACACGGTGATCGGCTGCCTCGTCTCGCGCAGCGCCGCGTCCATGTCCCAGCGCATCAGGCCCTCGATGGCCCGCAGGCCCGCGGGCTGGCGCACCGCGGCCATCTTCTCGGTGTACGCGTCCTTGAGCGCCGGGTCCGTCCCGGCCGGTGACCCCCCCCTCGACGAGGCCCCGTACGGCGGCGGCGAAGTCCGTCTGGAACGCGTTCACCGTCGCCTCGGCCTGTTCCTCGCTCAGCGCCGGGAACAGGGACAGGTAGTGCAGTGCGTCGAGTGCGACCACCTGCGAGACGGTGTCGGGGAGCAGTCGGCCGACTTCGACGGCGACCGCCCCGCCGAGGGAGTGGCCGGCGACGACCGCGGTGTCCACCGACTCGGCTTCCAGGACGGCGGCCACGTCGCGGGCGAACTCCTCCATGGTCCAGACCTCCCGCGTCGACCGCGACTCGCCGTGCTCGGCGAGGTCGATCGCCAGGACGCGGTGGTCCTCGGGCAGATGGTCGGTCACCGCATCGAAGTCGCCGCGGTCGCACGCCCAGCCGTGGATGAGGGCCAGGACCGGTCCTCCGGTCGGACCGCTGGCTGTGTAGCGGATCGTCGTGTGGTCCGATCGCTGAACCTGGCGGTGCTTCTTGATCCTGCTGGCAGTCGTCACGGTGTCTCCTGATGCGGCGGGGTGAAGGCTGTATCGGGCGGTGGGGAGTAGTGGTCGACAGGCAAGGCAACATTCGCAGTGATCGCTGTGTTAGTGATTCGAGCGTAGCGCAAACGCATCGATCACTGCATTTGCAGGGCGGATGTCGGCGGTTCGAAACCGTCCGCGCCCACAGCAAACATGCAGGTCAGAGGGCCGTGGTGCTAGCTCGAAAGGGGCGCCGCGCACGCCCGCGGCGCTCTGATATCGGGTCTCAGGGTGGGGGGGCGGGGGCGACAGCGGGGGGGGGGTTGGGGGGCGTTCCAAACCCGCCGCCCCCAAAAAAAAACTGGCGGTCCGGGGGGGGGGGGGGCTCGCTCCCCGGCCCCCCCCCCCCGCCCCGAAGCACATTGAAAAGACATCTCATTTGGGCTTGCAGGCTGCTTCCGTGACGATCGTGGAGCGCTTGGTGCCGGACGAGTTGTGGGAGCTGTTCCAGTTGGTGGTGCCGGCGGCGCCGACCCGCCCACAGGGCGGTGGTCGGGCGCCGCTACGGCGACCGGGAGGCGCTGGTGGCGATCGTGTTCGTCGCGACGTCCGGGTGCACCTGGGCCCAGCTTCCGCCCTGCTTCGGCCCGTCCGGGCCGACCGCCCACCGGCGATTCACCGAATGGAGCAGGGCCCGGGTGTGGGCCAAGTTCCACCGGGTCGTCCTGGACGAGCTGGGCGCGCGGCAAGCTGGACTGGTCGAGGTGCGCGGTCGACTCGGTGAACGGGACGGTCACCCAGGTCGAGCGGCTCACCGACCTGCCTGAGCACCCCTGATCCGGCGTGCGGCGGCTGGTGCGCGCCGCCTTGAGCTGCGGGTCGCACCGGTTGTCGCGAAGTCTTGACACTGCGTCACAGGCCGCGAACCCTGGTGCTGTACTCCAGGGACGCGAGGGACACGGCATGCCATGGGTTGACGAGAGCGGGCGCCACCAGGGTTTCCTGCTGCATGTTTTCCAGGTAGACGTGCTCCGGCGGGACGTAGCGAGGGAGCGGGATTCCGATTGCCGGGTTATAAGCAATCCGGCGCGCACGCACTGCATAGTCCAGCACTCTTAAGGACGACGTGGATCTTCCGAATGGTGCTCGCGGAGAGGGGTTTTCCGTTGGATACGGAGTCCGCGAGGATGTCGCCGAGCCACTTGGCGATGCCGTCGAACTGGATGCGAGCGACCGGAGTTGATCCCCATTTGGGGATCACGTATGTGTCCAGTGCGATTCGGTGCCGCCCTCCGCGACCGCCAACGCCTGGACGACATCGCCTACCTCACCCCCGACCGCATGGCGCACCCCACCCACCGCGCCCTCCTGACCGCGCTGGTCGAGTCGCGCACCAGTAACCCGACCACCCTGGCCCCCCAGTTGCCGGCATCGTCGAGCGCCACCTTCGTCTTGGCCTACGACGAACACGACGCCAAGCCCTACCGCTGGACCTACGACGGCAGCCCACTCAAAGCCGCATGAACTCCCGAAGGATCAACGCGGCGCTGCACTAGTGGTCGGTTCTGCTGACTGTGACGCCGAAGAGGTCGCAGACGACGCTTGGCGACAGTTGGACGCAGAGACGCCGCCTGCCAGCTGAGGAAGGTGGCCGTACCGGAAGTCCGGTGGGAGCACGTGGGTGCCAGCCATTCCGGTACGGCCTGGTTTTCGCCTGTGGCCCAACTACCGGTAGATGGCGTGCAGCCTGCCGTTGAGTGCGACCACTGACGGGCTGCCGGTGCCGGGGAGGGGGGAGATGTCGTCGGACGGCAACCAGGAGCCGAGGACGTTGGCTGAGTACCGGAGTTTCCCGCTCTCGTCGCGGTAGGCGCAAGCCACCCCTGTCAGGTACGGGACGAATGCTGGCCCGTCGCTCGTTCGCGCTCCGGGGATGGGGGCACCGTCTCCAGTCACCAGAGTGACGCGGACTGCGCCGTCCTCTGCCCTGTAGGCGAACTGAGGCCCGAGCAGGGTGCTGGCCGCAGCTGGCCCGTGGGTTGTCTTGACGGGGATGTTCGTGGGCTCCGGCGGTGTGTCGTCGATGATGGCGCCGAAGTAGATCGATCCGTCCGGGTGGCGGAACCCGCAGTTGGGGCCCGTCAGCAGTTGCACAAGTGTCGGTTTGTGGGTGGTTGTCCAGTTCTTTGTGGTGATGCGTGTGGGGGTGCTCCAAGCGAGCTGTCCGGGTTGCGTGGGGTCCGCTGTCCCGATGGTCCGGTGCATGGCGTTGTCCGGGGTGCGGTAGACGCAGTAGAGCTTGTTGTTGACTTCGAGGAAGGCGGGTTCTTCGCAGGCTGCGGGGGGCAGGTTCGTGGGGGTGATGATCCAGGTCTCGCCGTGGAGGGTGGCCCAGAGCGGTTCCTGGCGCTGGAAGGCGCTGGCCACGAAGTGCAACTGGTTGTTGTACTTGAAGAGGGTGGGCATGGAGTGGCCGAAGAGGGTGGGTACGTTCGCTTGCGACCAGGGGGCGGATGAGGAGTTGCCCTCGGTGCCGTAGCGCAGGTTGGAGATGGCCCCGCGGACGAAGAGGCTGCCGACTTCGAGGTCCGGGACACGGACGGTGGCGGTGGTGTTGAGGATGCGTTCGGCGGTGCCGTTGCCGATCTGGACGGTGGCGCGCAGGTAGAACTGGGTGGTGTGGCCGACGTTGTTGAGCGTGTAGGTGCTCTTGTCCAGCACGTTGACGTCGGTGGTGTCGTACAGCAGGCGCAGGGAGGAGACGCCGCCGGCTTCCCAGGTGAGTGTGACGGTTTCGCCGTTGTTGATGATGGGCGGTTTGGCGATGAGGTTGCGCAGGTAGAAGTCGGCGGGGAACTTGCCGATCTCCAGCGTCGTGGTGTCCGGCAGGAAGGACTCGCTGGAGCCGGCCGGGCGTGAGTAGACCTGGATGAGGAGCGGAGCGGTGCCGACCTGGCGGTTGATGCGCACGCCCATGAGCTGGACGGTGAGGCCCTCGTCGCGGCTGATGGTCGCATGGCCGGAGGTGGGGGCGAAAGTGATCGTCTTCGCCTGGGCGTTGGTGGTCGCTGTCCAGTCCTTGAGGCTGGTCTGGGGGTCGATGCCCTCCAGATCGAGGGCGAGGTCGGGGGAGTTGGGGCCGGTCGGGATGACAACGACGATCTTGTTGCATTCGATGGCCTCGCCGCTGCGGCGGCTGCCGACGATCACCAGGTCGGCCCGCTGGGGGTCCCCCGTGTTGGGGGAGACGCGGATGGGGTCGGGGTTGGTGCTGAGGCTGAACTCCAGGGCGGTGGCGGCGGCTTCGGCATCTTCGGAGCCGGTTGCCGCGGTCTGGGAAACGGTGCTCATCAGTGTGCTTCCTCGTGTCGGGTTACGGCGGCGGCCTCGTCCAGGACGAGGAAGCCGGAGCGGATCTGGGGGTCTTGACCGATCGGAAGACCGGTGGGGTCGGGGACGGTGATGGGCATGGACGCCCACGCGTCGGCGGCGCGCTCTGTCCAGGTCCAGGTGCCGGTCGCGGTGGCTGGGTGCGGGAGGAGGGCGGCACCGTCGTTGGTGGTGGCGGCGAGGAGGGGGCCTGCGCGGAAGCTGACCGCCATGTTCGCCAATGCGTGGGTGGTGAACTCCTGGGGGAGGTGGATGGCGGTGACGGGCAGGATGTCGGTGGTGGCGTGGACGGCCGCCCTCGGGTCGAGGAGGAGGGTGACGAGGGCGGTGCTGGCGGAGTTGAAGGCGAGTTGGAGGCGCTGGCCCTTGTCGATGGGCCGCAGGTAGCCGGCGGAGTCGCCGCTCGGCGTGATGACGGTTTCGAAGTGGGTGTAGTCGTTGTCGAGGACGTAGCCGATGAGGCCGTCGTCGGTCTGCCGGGCCTCACCCAGGCGCACGGTCCACTGGTAGTGCGGCATCTTGGGCTGGGGCGGGTTGAGGACGTTCTTCCAGGTGACGTCAGTGCGCGGCGGGCCGGACAGTTCCAGGTCGAGGCGGGCGCGGACGAGGGCGAGGGGGCGGCCGAGGAGGAAGGCCAGGCTCTCGTCGGCCGGTCCGTCGGGGTCGATGGTTGCCAGTGCGGCGTCCAGGTGGGCGCGCACCGCGTCGAGGACGGCCGGGCCGCGCTGTTGGATGGCGGCGAGGAAGCGGTGGGCGTGCGGGGAGAGGGCGGCGAGCTGGTCGAGTTCCTGGATGTCGGAGCCGGGCAGTGCGGTCCATGCGACGATCCGCTGTCCGTTGGCGGACAGCACGGTGCGCAGGTCGCCGAGCGCGTGGCCCTCGGGGCCGTAGCAGGCGATCGACTTGTCGAGTCGGTTGTGCAGGAGCCAGGCGCAGACGGGGTTGGTGCCGGGGGTGAGGTCGACGGGCTCGTCGCGCTGTGCGGAGAGGAAGTCGAAGTGCAGGCGGGCGGGTTGGAGCAGGCGCGGGCCCAGTTCGATGTAGCGGTCCCGGTCCATCTCGCCGACGAAGTGGTCGGGGACCATCGTCTGGGGGCGGAAGGGCCGGAAGTGCTGCGGGTTGTCGATCAGGTTGACCGCGCGGCCGAATCGGTCGACCACGGACAGGGCGGCGAAGGCGAGGTGGCCCGAGCGCAGCTCCTGGAAGTCGGTGGGCTCCCAGTCGTCCCACTCGAAGACCGGTTGTGGTCCGGGGTCGGGTGCCTGGCGGTCGGCGTCGCCGATCAGGCCGCGGATCGCCCCGGTGGGGCGGAGGGTGGTGCGTGCTTCGCGCTGGGCGACCTCGGCGCTCAGGCCGTCCAGGCGCTGGGAGAGCTGGTCGAGGCTTCGAGCCTGTTGGCGCAGCTGCTGGATGAGTTCGTCGGGGAGGTCGCCGCGGCCGGCGGCGTAGCCGGCGAGCTTTCCGTCCTGGTCGTGGCCGCTGGTGGGGGCGAGGGTCTGGCGTCCGCCGGCGGTGACGGCGTAGGTGAGGTCGCCGGTGCCCTTCCAGCGGTAGCGGTTGCCGTCGAAGCTCCAGTGGGCCGTGCCGTTGTTCGCCTGATAGGGGATGGCGGTGTATTCGGCCCGCCACATCAGGTAGAGCGGCTGCCAGGGCTGGCGCCACGGATCAGTGCCCAGGGCTGGCAGGGTGCCGGTGGCGGCGTTGAGGTTGGCGCCGGTCTTGCGGGCCTGGTCGAGGATGCAGAACTCGGTGACCAGCGCGGGTACCGCCTCGGGCAGGTGGGCGGTGTTGACCTTGGCGACGTCGGCGGCCACGCTCAGTGCGGTGATGGAGCCGACCGCTGTGACCAGGCGTTCCTCGGTGCGGCACGGCAGCCTGGAGCCGCGGGTCATGGGGGCGTTGAGGTTGGCGCCCTGGAGCATGATGACGGGGTCGGCGTGCTGCTCGTAGGGGTCGAGGGGGACGCGCTGCAGGACGCGGGCGCCGCGCAGGCCTTGGTCCGCGGCGTAGGCGCGGGCCCGCTCGGCGAGGGTGTCCGGATCGTTCGCCCAGGGGATCTCGGTGCGCCTGTCGCGCAGTTGGGCGGCGAGGTCGGCCACCTTGCCGGCGGCGCCGTCGGGATTGGCGGGGTTGAGCTCGGCGGCGCTCCGGCGGGCGAAGAAGTCGGGTTGCTTCTTCTCCTGGGCCAGGGACCAGACGTTGTACAGGTGTTCCTGGGCGCCGGCCAGTTTGCGTTCCAGGTCGTCGAGGTCGGCCTGCTTGGTGTTGAGGCCGGCGGTGACGTCCTGTTCGAGGCGTAGTTGGCGGGTGCGTTCGCCGGCCGAGAGCGGGGGGAGTGCGTTCGGGTCGCCGCGGTCGACGACGCGCCAGGTGTAGCCGCCGGGGACGGGGCCGAAGCCGCCCTGGTGGGCGGTGCGTTCGGGGAACAGGTCGCCGTCGGAGCGGTCCAGTTCGTCCAGGACGCCGAGGAGGAACGCCCGGTAGAGGCGGGCGTCGTCGGCGTTCAGGGAGCCGGGGCCGGCGGCCTGTTCCTGGAGGACGGCGGCGGCCTCGGCGGCGCTGTTACCGATCGCAACGGCGATCTTGGCGGGGCCGGGGCAGTCGGAGACGGGGATGCCGCCGTTCGGTTTCCAGTCGATGCCCAAGGCGGTGCCCGTGTAGAGGGAGTGGCGAGGGCTGCCCATCCCGGGCGGCAGGCTCCAGTGGAGGCGGTCGAGGAGGTGGGTGTAGTCCTCGGTGCCGGCGAGGATGTCTTTGCTCTCTTGGGAGTACCAGCCGGTGACGTAGTAGCTGAGCCGGTCGTCTCCCTCGATGTCCGCCAGCGTGTCGTGGATGGAGAACACGTTGAGGTTGTAGGGCTGGTAGACGGAGAAGGTGAGCAGGCCGGGGCCGAGCGCGGTGAGGAACGGTTCGCGGGCGTCTGCGGGTTCGCGCCACGGCGCCTGGACGGTGAGGTCGTGGCGGCGCCCGGCCTTCGTCGCGGTGGGGGTGGCGGCGTCGGGGTCGAGGTAGGAGACGGCGCCGTTCTGGGGGTCGAGGTAGTCGCTTTCGACGACCCAGGACGTCATGGCGCGGTTGGAGCGGCGCACCACGAGCCAGCGGTTGGGGACGAGGGGGAAGTCGCCGATCTCGCCGCTCTCGCTGTCCTGGTGGCCCTGGCACAGCGCTTCGGGGAGCTGCCACTGCAGGTAGACGCCGAGCCGCTCGGGCTTGTCGCGCCAGATCTCGGTGCCCTGGAACGGCAGCGGCTCGGGCGGCTGGTTGTCCTCGGTCAGGGAGCGGAAGTTGGCCTGCCAGCGTTGGATGACGTACGTGCCGTCGGTGTCGCGGGTCTGCGCGTTGACTGCGAGCGCGGCCACCTCGACCGGCACCACGAGGGTGTTGTTGGGCATCGTGTGAAGGTCCGTTCCGGGGTGGCGGGTCAGGGCCGGGCGAAGGTCTGGATCTGCGGTGCCTTGATCATCTGAAGGGCGAACCGGGCCGGCGACAACGCGGGGAGGTTGTGCGCGCGGGCGAGTTCGGGGGCGAGCTTGCCCGCGATGTCGAGCACGTCGCCGGCCGGGCGCAGGAAGCGGCCGAAGCCGGGCGGGTCGGGGAACTCGCCCATGGGCGAGCCGATGTCGGTGCCGGTGAGTTTGCGCAGTTCGATGGTTCCGACGTCCCCGATGCCGAACATCAGGCCCTGCGGGGGTTCGGCAAGGGTGAAGGTGTCGATGACCTCGGGGTAGAGCAGCAGCAGGACGTCGGTGCCGTACACGTCCCGCCGCATGGGTTCCACCACCGTGTCGCCGCGGAACGCGGTGATGATGGTCTTGGGCCAGTTGGGGATGAGGTCGGAGCGGATCAGCACGCCGCACTCGGGGGCGTCCTGGATCCCGGTGGCCAGCGTGTTGAGGTCGGCGTCCAGCGCGTGCCCCACCCCGACGCTGAGCGCGCCGTCCACGGCGGCGCGGATCCACCCCGGGTCGACGTGGAAGAAGCGGATGCTCTCCGGCGGCAGCATCCGCGCATCGGGTACCAAGTGCTCGAAGGGGACCATCTCCAGGAGCGGCAGGCGGTCCAGCCACGCGCGGACCGGGTCGAGCTGGATGGCGCTCGCCTCCCGCAGGACACCGCGCACATCCGGCTCGGCCAGCGCACTACGCAGGTCAGCGGAGCTCAAGGGGGCTACCCGGGTCGAGGGGGCGGCGGCGCGGCGCTGGGCTGCCGCGAGTTGGGTGCCGGTGCGGGTGAGGGCGCCCATGAGAGCACCGTCAGCGGTGAGCAGCCGGTCGAAGCCGCGGTGAGCGAGATTCTCGCTCAGGAGGGTGGCGGCGGCACGCGCGCTGGTGCCGGCGAGTTCGGGGTGGGCGAGCAGGCGGCGGGCAGCGCGACGCGCGGCGGCGCGGAACTCCATGAGCTTGGTGCGGAAGGGCGCGTCCGCGAGAGCGAGGGCGCGGCCGAGGCTGAACGCGCTGGCGTAGCCGGTGTCGTAGACGCCGTACTTCTCCAGGTAGATCAGGGCCTCGCCGGGCGACTCCAGGCGCGGTGCTGCGGGCTTCGGGAGCTCCTGGGCCTTGGTGGCGGTGAACGGGCCCCGGTAGAAGGCGAAGCTGCGCTCGCCGGACTCCAGGCGCTGTGGGAGCGCGGTGGCCCCGCTCTTCAACCGCGCCAGCGCCTCGGGGTCGGTGGCGGTGCCGGGCAGGGGCAGCCGTAGGAGCGGTTCGGGTGCGGCGGCGAGGTTCTGGACGATGTCGCCGAAGCCGATCGTCGAGTCGGCCTGGGTCTCGAAGGACCACGAGTGGAGGGAGACCATCCGCAGGCCCTGCGCCGGCGGTGTGCCGCCGTGCAGGTAGCTCTCGAAGCCGTCCAGGGAGACGAGGTGCGCGACGTGCTGGCCGCCGCTGACGGCGGGGAAGCGGTTGGCGACGACGACCGCGTTGAGGTCCTCCTCCTCCGGCTCGGGGTCGGAGCTCATGGTGGCGTCGGGCGGACCGCCCTCGCGGACGTGCGCGAGCAGGGCCATGTCGGCTGGTTTGGGACACACGGTGGTGAACAGCGCGGCGGGCACGTGGATGGTCCGACAGGCCAGTTCCTGCTCGTCGTCGGACACGTTCTCGGGTGCGATGGCGGGTGGTTGTCCTGGGTTGTGGTCCTGTCCGGCGAGCAGGTCGCACACGGTGGTGACCTTGACCTGGCCCACCGCCTCGCGGTCCTCGGGCAGTTCGCCCTCGCGGAAGAGCAGCAGGGCGATCCACGGCACGCCCTCCTCGGCGCCCTTGAGACGCCGGAACCAGGGCAGGGCGGGGGTGTCGAGGGTGATGTGCGGCAGCAGCTGGCTGTAGGTGCCCACCGCGCCGGGCACCGGGTAGCAGGCGTGAACATCGGTGTCGGCGATGGCGAAGCGCAACTGCCGTACGTCGAAGGGCTGCTGGCGGGTCGGCAGGGAGCTGCCGGTGTCGATGCCGGTGATGCTCTGCTCGACGTTGATGCGGTAGCGGCCTGCGGACAGGGACGGGATGCGGTGGTCGAAGAACCGGGTGCGGTGGCCGACGGTGGCCATGCTCAGTCCCCCTTTCTTAGGCGGCAGGCACGAGCATGGGCTCGGCGGTGAAGGTGGCCTGAGCGGCACGGGCGTAGGCGCTCAGGTCGTTGTCGAGCTGCCCGAGGTTCAGGCCGAGCCCGGCGAGCACGCCGGCGAGCTGGCCGCGGGCGGTGATCTGCGTGGCGGTGGCCACCGTGGTCGCGATCGTCGCGATGACGCCGGATGGCCGTGCGGGGATTGCGCCGACGGGCCCGTCGGTTGCCTTGAGCGGCTGGTGACCGTCGGGGTTGACGGGGTCGAACTTCAGGGCCTCTTCGGAGATGTAGCCGGTGGAGGTGCCGTTGCGCAGCGGTGGCGCGGCCAGGCGGACACCGGTGAGCTGGTTCGCGATGAGCTGGTCGCCGTCCTTGGCCGGAAGCGTGTTGCCGGCGCCGGTCCCCCACAGGGCCTGGGCCACCGAGGCGGTGGTCCTGGCGCGCGACCAGGTGGTGAGGTCGACGCTCTCGCCCTCACGGGTGAGCGAGACGCACTGCACGCTGGTTCGGCCGGTTTGCTGCATGGGCCGGATGTTGAGCAGGCTGCCGCTCTCCGCAGGTGTTCCGGCCTTGGTGTTCAGGTACAGCTGGGTGACGGGGACGGTGGAGTCGGTGGTGAAGGAGAACCCGGCGGCGGAGACCTCCCAGGCGCCGTCGCTACGGGTGCCGTCCGTCTGGGTGTTCTCGATCAGTCCGGCTCCGGGCAGGACGCGCACCGCGCTCTCGGGCGGCGGCAGCATCTCACGGAACCCGGCCCAGTCCAGTGAGCGGTCCTGGGGTGGCCGGGAGGCGCCGAAGTTGATGGTGAAGGAGATGAACCACAGGTGGACCTCGGCGGATCCGCCGAAGGCGGGCCCCCACAGCTGGAGGCTGACGCCGACCTCGATGGTGATGCTGATCCGGATGAACCAGATCTTGATGGACGCGGACACCCCGATGGAGATTTTGAGCGAGGCGTCGATGTAGAACGGCTTCCACTGGATCAGCAGGTCCACCTTGGCCACGCACCAGGCACGCACCGGGCCGGCGTGGAACTGGATGTCGAGGCCACCGCCGGCCATCACCGCGGCCGGGGTGAGGGCGAAGTAGGCGTTGCCGGAGACGGTGACGTTGCCGCCCAGCGCCCAGTCGAACCCGACCCGCGTGGGCCTGGGATAGTGGGCGGGCACCTGGTACTTGGGGTGGTAGCCGCCCACGCTGAGGACGAGGTCGCCGGCATGGGGGCTCTCGCCGAACCAGGACTTGAGCGCGACCCCGCCGCGCAGGCGGCAGTTGGGATCGAGGAGGAAGGAACTGGGGGTCAGCGCGGCTTCGATCGCGAGCTCGCCCTGCAGCGGTTTGATCACGGCCCGCACGCCGATCTCGGCCCTGGCGTACTTCTTGGTCCCGCCCTTGGGGAAGTCGACCCCGCCCATGCCCAGCAGGGCCACGGTCAGCTCCGGTCCGGTCTGCAGGAGGGCCATCGCGCGGCCCTCGACGAACTCGGCGACGGTGAACGCCAGCCCGGCGGCGACCCACAACTCGTCCTGGGCGGGCCTGATCCACGGGTTGTCGCCACCCACGAGGGTGCCCAGGATCTTGACCGGGTTGCCCTTCTCCGCGCCGATCGCCCCCGGGTTGGTCAGGGCCTTGATGAACGGGAAGACCCCGATCTCCTCGACCTCGGGCACCCGGATCCTGCTGTTCCAGCCCATGCCCGCCGCGATGCCGTTCAACCGCAGTGCGGGGATCCCGATACCGGGGTTGCTGCCGATGGCGGCGAAAGCGAAGAACGACGGGTCGGTCCCCGCCTGGGGCACGACGTAGGCGCCCATCCCGGTCCCGTACAAGCCCTTGCCGGAGTCGCCACTGTCGAATGAGAACAGCAGCACACCCCCGATGATCGTCTTGTACGGGGCCTGCGCGGGCAGCACGGTGAGCGTCCCCGCGATCCGCAGCGGCGGGGTGCTGTAGTCAATGCCGAGGCCCTGCCCATCCAGGGGGTTGCCGATGGGCTTGAAGCCGCGCTCACGCCCCGGCGCCGGGACGCCCAAGACCGCGAATCCGTCACGGGTCGCGATCGCGCGCAGGGGACGGGACAGGCCGCGCCGCCGGGTCGTTGCCGTGCGCTCGGGCATGACACGACCCAGACCGTCGACGCGCGAGGCGTCGAGGCGGGGCACCGCGAGGGGGGCCTTCACCGGAACGACCGAGCCGTCGGGCAGTACCAGCCAGGACCCGGCAGCAAGCCCCCCAGTCGCACGGATGTCGAGGATCGCGAGCTGATCCTCCGTCAGGTTCTGTTCGCAGCAAACCATCCGCCAGCCGTCGGCCTCGGCGACGAACAGGCGAGCGTCTTGGGAGAGTGCCGCACGCCCTCGGGGACCGGCGGCGGCCAGTGTGGCTCCCGCCCCGTTCCTGGCGAGGGTGATCCGGTCGACATCGGGGCCGGGCAGATGGGGCACGTCCACGCCGAGGACGCGGGCGAGCTCGTCCGCGCGCGTGCCGGGCGCAGGCAGTTCAATGTCCAGAGCAACCGCCGTGACGACAGAGCCGTCATGGCTGAACGTCGCACATACACGGACCGGCCTGTCCGCGAGGGACGTAACAGCGGCGCCGACCGCCCGCAGCGCGCCAGAGTGGCCATCGCTGCTCGCGAGGCGGAGCACCCCGTCAGGGAAGAAGGGCTGGAACACGTCCCCAAGGCCGAGCATCTCTCCTGGCAGCTCCACCTCCTGACCCTCGCCGGTGTCGAGCAGCTTGCGCAACTCGTCCACATGGATCGTCACAGCCGTCCCCTTCCGTGCCCGTGCGCGGGCATGTCGAAGCTCCGGACGGCAGCGCCATCCCGACCGAGTGATCATTTGATTACAGATCGTAGTGGGGGCTTGGTCTTGGCGGTCGGACCGGCGCAAAGTCGAGCAACAATCGGCCGGAACCTGTCGGTGTCCAGGCAGGCCCTGGCGCATGGCGGGGAGAGTCGGTGGGGGCTTGCGCGAGGGCTCCGCGATGGTGGAGGCCGGGCCACACCAGTGAAGTGGCCGTTGCCGATCAGCGGTGCTCAGCGATCCACATTCGGAAGAGGGGATGCGGAATGCATGTGGGGACGACCGTGTGGTCGCCGGAGCCAAAGGTGTTGCTCAGCGCCTCGTTGACCCGATGTGCCGACGACCCTGGTCGCCGGTTCAGCCCGAGTGGCCTGGGGTGAGGCGGAAGATGCGCAGGCGGCGGCCGGAGCGGTCGGCATAGGTGGTGTAGGGGGGCCAGAAGGTGAGGAGTTGCTGCCAGGCGTGGTTGCGGTCGTCGCCGTCGAGGAGGTGGCCGGTGACGGGGGTCCTGCGGCCGTCGCGGGTGATGCCGGCGTGGGGTTGGGCGATGAGGTTGGCGCTCCAGGCGGGGTGGTGGGGCTGTCCGAAGTTGCTGGCGACGACGAGCAGGTCGCCGTTGGGTTCGGTCACGTACATGAGGGGTGTGCGGCGGGGTCGGCCGGTGGTTCGGCCGGTGGTGTGGAGCATGAGGGTGGGCAGCATGGCGGAGAATGTGGTGGCGCGTCCGCCGGTGAGGGTGTGGATGGCGCGGTCCAGGGGCGGGGAGATGTTGGCCATGGCGTCGACGAAGGCGGGGTTGGCGCCTGCGGCGGTGAGCAAGCGCAGTGCGCGGCCCGGCTGTGCGGCGGGTGTCGTGGGGGCGGTCCGGTTCCGGGCGGGGCGGGGTTTGCCGTAGTCGTGGCGGGCGTTGCCGAGGGCGCCGCTGAGGTGGGCGAAGACGCCGGGGGCGAGGGCGTAGGCGCGGTAGAGGGCGGGGAGGTAGCCGGGGATGTCGACCTGGGCCCGGCGCTGTCGCAGGCCCAGGAGGACGGCGTCGGCGACCTGTTCGGGGCTGGTGGTGGGCAGGAAGTCGGCCAGGCGGGGCAGTCGGCTGGAGGGGACGCGGTGGCCGAAGAACTCGGTGCCGACGACGACGCCGGGGCGCACCAGCATGGCGTGGACGGACGTGTGGGCGAGTTCGAGTTGCAGGATGCGGGTGTAGCCCTCGACGGCGGCTTTCATCGCGGCGTACGTGGCGGAGGGGCCTTTCACGAAGACCTTTCCCGCGGAGGAGCCGATGTTGACGATGTGTCCGCTTACTGCGGCACGCATGAGAGGCAGGACCGCTTTGACGGTGTGGACCATGGCGTCGTAGCCGACACGCATGGTGCGCTCGGCGTCCTCGACGCTCGTCTCCTCGACGTCGGCCCATTGGATGTGGGCGGCGTTGTTGACCAGGACGTCGATGCGGCCGAGCTTCCGGTGGGTGCCGGCGATCCACTGCTCCAGGGCGGGGCGGTCGCTGATGTCGAGTTCGTGGAAGGTGACGGTGCCGGGACCGCAGGGCGCGGCGGCGATCTGCTGGGTGGCGCGGGCGATGTTGGTGGTGGAGAGGTCGGCGGCGTGGACGGTGGCGCCGTGCGCGGCGAGGACGCGGGCCAGGGCCAGGCCGATGCCGCCCGCGCCGCCGGTGACCAGGGCGGTCCTGCCGTGAAGCCACGGGCGCGGCCGGACTGGGGTGGGGATGGAAGCGGACACGGTGTGCTCCTTGGGTCGGGCGGGATTCGGGGCAGCGGGTGGGTGGGCGGCGGTGCCGGGGTCAGCGGTGGCCGGCGGGCTCGCCCTGCCGGCGGCCTGTCACCACTGGACGCGGCCCCGGCGGCGGGGGCAGCGGCAAGGGGGCCAGGCGGCGGGTGAGGTGCCCGAGCGCGAGGAGGGTGAAGATGTCGGCGAGGGCGGGGACGGTGAAGCCGAAGGGGCGTGGCCCGATCGAGTCCGGGGTGCTGGCGATGGACCCGTCGGTGCGTTGCTGGGTGAGCAGGTAGGCCGCGCCGCGGGCGGCGGGGCCGGGTGCCGGGCCAGCCGTGCTGAGGGTGATGAGGGCGTACGCGGTGCTCAGGGCGTCGCTGACGTCGCCGTCCTGCCGGCCCCAACCTCCGTCGCTGTTCTGGGAGTCGGTCACCAGGCGGATGGCCTTGCGGGTGATGTGCCAGGCGAAGTGGCCGGGTGTGCCGTTGTCGCGGTGGCGGGCGGCGGCGAGGATCGCGCGGAAGACGGTGTGGTGGCGGCTGCTGCTCCAGTCGGGCGGGAAGGATCCGTCCGGGTGCTGCTGGTCGGCGAGGAAGCCGAGCGCGGACTCCAGGGCGGTGTGCTGGTGGTGGCCCTGGGTGCTGAGGGCGTTGGCGGCGGCGGCGGCCATGCAGGCTTCCGAGGGTGCGCCGGCCAGGTAGGTGGGGAAGCCGCCGTCGGGCCCGCGCAGGGCGTTCAGGGCGTCGACGGCGGTGTGGATCGGCTGCCGGTTGGCGTGGGGGTCGGTGAGGTGGAGGACCTCGATGGCGGCGGAGGTGCAGTCGGTGTCGGCGAGTTGGGCCCTCTCGGTGTAGGACCAGCCGCCCGCGGGGTGCTGCAGGTGCAGCAGGCGTCGGGCAACGACGTCCAGGACGGACCGCGGGGCGTCGGCGGCGTGCAGGGCGATGCCGGCGGTGGCGGTGAGCCAGGTGTCCTCGTCGCAGATGAACGGGATTCCGCCGTCGGCGCGCTGGTGCGTCAGTGCGATGCGGATCCCGTCGGCGATCAGGGCCTCGTGGCCGGGCAGGGGCACCAGGGCGTGCAGGACGGAGAGGTGGATGAGGAGGTTTCCTTCCCACACCGCTCCGGGCTGCTGGGTGGCTCGCAGCAGGTCCAGGTCGTGCGTGTCGACGAGGTGGGGTTGCCCGTGGGCGCGGGCGAGGATCGCCTTGACGGCGGTGACCTGGACCTGGGCCCAGGTGTGCAGGCCATGCAGGGAGAACGCCTCGGCGGCGGGGGGCTTGGTGGTGGGGGTGGCTCCGAGCAGGAGGAGGACCGCGTGCAGGAGGGCGCGTTTGCGGAGGCCGGTGAAGTCCGGTGCCTGGGCGAGGAGGCGGTCCACGTCCAGGAGGTCGGCCGCGTCGGAGTGGGTGTGGAGGGCGGCGCGGGCCAGCAGTCGCTCCAGCGGCTGCGGGGAGTCGCGGTGCGTGGCGAGGTAGGCGGTCAGGGCGGCGCGGGCGGCGGGCTCCTGGCGGGTGCGGTCCAGCAGGGCCAGCATCAGGGCGGATTCCAGGACGCGGCTGTGGCACGGGTCGCGCAGGGCCCCGTCCGGGCCGACCTGGTCCTGGAGGCGGGTGCGCAGCCGCGTGGTGGCGGGTGCCAGGCCGGCAGGGAACGCGGCGCGGGGCCAGCGGGCCTGGCCCGGAGGTATCGGGGTGACTCTCATCGAGGTCCGTCCTGGTCGTCGTCTGCGGCTGTCACCGGGTGTCCGGCAGAACGGCTCAGGGCTGCGGCGGCGGCTGGTGGCGCGGTGCGCTCGGCAAGGGTTCGGGGGTGAAGCGTCCGGTGACGGCCAGCCAGTGCAGGGTGGCAGCCATGAACGTCTCCACCAGGTCGACATAGCGGCGCAGCTCCTGCCGCCGGTCCTCCGGCAGGCCGCAGGCTGTGCGCAGGGCGGTTGCGGTGGTCTGGAAGCCGGCCCGGCGGTGCTCGATCATGGCGGCCACCCGGGTGCGCGCCGCGGCCATGGAGCTGAAGTCACGGCGGGCGAGCAGCGCCACCAGGTTGTCCTGGCCGGCGGCCTCGTCACCGGCTTGCGAGGCCAGATCGTTCGCCCAGCCTGCGGCATCGGCCACCGCCTCGCGCAGGTCGATCAGTTGGGCATCCACCCGAGGGTCCTCCACCAGGTGGGCGTGGCCGGTGCGTTCCAGCACGTCCAGCATGGGCAGCAGGGTGATCGTGCGCCGCCGCAATCGCAGGTACTCGGGCAGCGCCAGCCGCACTCCGGTCCGGCGCAGGGCGACCTCCTGCTCGCAGGCGTCCAGGAAGTCGACGTAGTCGGCGGTGAATCGCAGCTGCCACCGCGCGGGCATGCCTGCGGCCGTGCGCTCCCAAAGTCCCGCCAGCACCGCCGCGTGTGGGGCCGTCGACGTGGACGCCGCACGGCCGGAAGTGATCACCCGGCGCAGGGGCACGGTGAACCGCTCCAGCTCGCCTGGGGTTGACCCCAGGCCGCGCCGGTCGATCTGGTCGTCCACCCAGCAGATGAACGCCGCCCACTGCGCCGTCAACGCCACGTCCCCCGCGCCACCGCCCGGCAGGGCGCCCTCGGCGAGTACGTTCAGCCGCATCGCGGCAAGGCGTCGCTCCCCGCCGGCATCCGCCACGAGGCCAACCTCCCGCGCCCAACGCAGCACCGGATCGGACGCGGGGACCGTGTCCGCTGATGACGCATCAGTCATGTTTTGATCATGTCAGAACATCGGTGGCCGTGGATGGCGAAAAGTGAAGTCCAGGCGGCGGCACCACATCGGCCGTGCGGCAGCAGCCCCCTGGACGGCAGGGGAACCCCTGTCCCGTTCCTCCGTTGGCCGTCCGTGGGAGCAGGTGGAGAGCGACCCACCCGCGGGAGGGTGACGCCACGTGAGACAGGTTGCACTTTTCCACAACCTTCGAGGCGTGGGGTATGTCCCGTGGGGGGAGAGTCAGCCCCGGGGGCCTCCATGGTCTCTGCGTTTCGTGCGCCCGGCGGACCGGAGCGTCCGCTGCCAGGCCCAGTCGAGGGAGCCTTCATGACCGATCAGACGCCTGCTGCCGCACAGCCGGTGCAGTTCCCGCTCACCGAGACGTTCATCCGGTCCGCGCCGGACAACCCGCACTGGAAGTTGCTCGGCCCAGTGCAGTTGAACGGGGGCCTGGAACTCGCCCCGCAGCCGGGCACCGCCGCCACGGCCTTCCTCGACCAGCCGTTCTCCTCCGCACTGGGGGTGACGATCGACTTCGACTACGCCAACACCGGCCCGGACACTGCCCTCGACGGACTCAGCGTCTACCTGATCGACGGGGCGCAGACGACCGAGCTCGGCGGCCCCGCCGGCAGCCTCGGCTACTCCTCCCACCATCATCCGTCTGGCGGCGACGAGCGAGCGGGGGTCACGGCGGGGTGGGTCGGCATCGGCTTCGACAACGGCGGGTACTTCGCCCACGTGGCCGCCGGACCGGGCGGGGCGGACAGTCGACCGGACACGCTGACGGTTCGCGGCTCCGGCAGCGCCATGTCGGGATTCGACTGGCGCACCGGCGTCGAGGTTCCCGGAGGGTTCCGCGCCACCTGGGAAGAGGGTGCGCACCTCCAGGTGTCTGTCATCGCCGGCCGCCTGACGGTACGGCGCTCCAGCAAGTCCAACCCGCAGGGCTCGCTGCTGATCGACGATTTCGACCTCGCGGGCCGGCCCGGTCAGGCCGCGATGCCCGCGACGTTCAAGCTGGGATTCGGCGCCTCCTCCCTCGGCCAGTCGGCGTTCCAGATCCGCAACCTCTCGGTGGAACTGCCGGCCGACATGCCGCTGGTGATGAGCGGCCCGCAGAGCGCCAAGGCGGGAGAGCGTGTCGCCTATACCTTCGAGGTGCAGAACCTGGGCCCCAACGACGCTCCCGACGCCAGGGTGGAGGGCCTGATCCCGGGCCCGCTGCAAGCAACGGCGCAGCTCAGCTGCCGGGGGGAGAACGGCGCCGAGTGCGGCTACGGCTCGGTCGTCGGGGGCTTGCACCAGTTGGTGAGCCTGCCCCGGGGCGGCAAGGCCGTGATCACCCTGAGCGGCACCATCGGCCGGCATGCCGAGGGGTGTATGGCCGTGACCGGCCAGGTCCAGTCGCGGACCCGCACCAACACGGCCGCGCGCCAGGCCGGATCGGTCGATACCGACGTCGAACTGCCGCGCGTCGCCGTCGCCTCGCAGATCACCGGACAGTGGCCCCAGTCCTCTCCCGAGGGCGCGAACGGATGGATCGTCAGTTACGACCTCACGCTGGCCGCCAACGAACAGCGGGTAGCCGCCTGGGAGATCTCCTTCTCCGTCCCCGCGAACACCCGCGTCAACCCCACCCAGACCTCCTGGTACCAGGTGCTCAAGGACGGCCTCGACGGGCAGACCGTCATCACGTCCCCCGACGGCTCCCACACCATCGACCCCGGCCAGTCCCTGACCGTGAACGTGCAGATGCTCTACCCCTCCCAGACGGAGGCCGGCGACGGCAGCCTGCGCAACCTGCTCGCCATCGAGCTGGCCCACCCCTGAACTCCTGCTCTCGACGCCGTGGCAGACCCGGCCCGGTCAGCGGCCCGAATGAGTCGGTCGGTTCAGGCCGCACGGCATCCTCCCCGGGCCTAGCCTGACGGGATACGTACTGCCGATCTTGAGGGGTGCTCGTGACGAGCAACGAAGCAGAATTCACCGTAGAAGCACCTGATGGGGAGGCCTGGCAGATCCCGAACTCGATCCAGGCGACGCCGATGGCAGGCCCCGTCAGCGCCCGTGACCGGCTGCTGGAGACCATCGTGCGGGAGGCCCAGCAGGTCGCCGACAAGCACGCCGGCGAGGCGGCCACAGCCCTGGAAGCCCTGGCCCGCGCCTTCGCTCTCGTGGCCTCACCCACAGGGCAGCCCTCACCAGTCGTGCCGACGATCGGCAGGCGCGACATCCCGGCTCCTGACTACAACTAAGCGAACTGACCGGACACCCAGGAGGCCGGAACACCGGGTGCCCGCCGGTGGAGCCAGCCGGGCGCCCCCTACCTGGGTGACCGTCAGATCACTCCTCGCCGTCCTCCTCGGCGTCGTCCTTGAAGACGCTTTCCAAGGGGGACGGCTCAGCGGCCGGGGAGCCGAGCTGCGCTCGGTCAGAGTCGAGCGACGCGGTGCAGAAGTCCTTGATCGCCGTGGGACCGGTCGCGACACGGCCGGTCCGCGCCATCGCTGGCCTTACCTTTGCCAAACGGCAAGCTCCGGAACTCACGGACTGTTGCTTACGCGACATCCCGCCGGCCGCACCTCGTGCGCTGGACGAACGCGGTCAGCTCTCGCACGGGCCTCCACACGGTGGTCGGTGCAGGCGTGGTCACTCCCACGTCTTCGTGAACTTGACGGTGAAGTCGTACCTGACAGCCTCGGCGTTCTCGGCGGACAACGCCACGCTGTAGTTGAAGAGCCCCGCGCGGGTCACGACCCCCGTCGGACTCTCCTCCAGTCCGGTGAGCAGCGTGTGCACCGTGTCACCGGGCGGGAAGTTGCCGTACATCTGTTCGATCTTGTCGACCTTCGCGCCGGCCCTCCTGACCACGTGGATGTAGCGGACCGAGGCGGCCGCCGCATCGCGGACCCGGAACTCCACCACCCACTGGTACTCCTGGCCCTCCATGATCTTGAACGGGTCGTTCAGGGCCTTGAGCGCCTCGGGGGTGTCCGTGGGCCGGCGGACGTCAGGGCGTCCGGCGACCTTCAGGATGTGCGCCACGCACTCCAGGCGGGCGGTGCCGCCCGTGGACTGTTCCTCGTTGGTCATGGCCATCTCTCTACTCCTTCTCGACGGCAAAGGGGCTACGCGTGGTCGACGTCATTCCGGAGCCCCACGGCCCGATGCCGGCAGTCGATACGAGCGGCGCCCGCCCGTACGGGCATGATCACACTCCCGACTCGGAGTGAAGATCAAAACCGCCATACCCGGGACGGCCGACATCGGGCAGTGGTAAGCGACATCGGATCAAGGCGGCCGAGGGCCAGCCAGAACCGGGTGAGCGATCGGGCCGCGGTCCCGGTGGCCGCGCTGGCGCGCCGGATCACGGCCGGCCCACATCGGTGAGACGGATCGGCTTGGGCTGCCTCTGGACCTGCGGCGGAGCTTAGGCAAGCCTCATCGTCCCAGTTCAGAACAATGCCGGTGAGTTAGGGCGTTTCCGCAGGTAGAGCGCATGGCGGTGGCCGATTTGGGCGGATAGCCCGCTGTCGGCATGGGGAATTTCACCACGATCTGATGGTCCGCAGATGATCTCGGGACACGGCAACGGAGCCCCCGGTAAGACAGAAGATCGACCAAGATCCGACTGTCCGCAAGGGAGCTCCGTTGGGTGCTCAGTGTGCCATCCTCCGAACCGCATCCACGACGACAGCGGCGGGTACAGCTTCCGCGCGAGGCCCTCGCAGTCCGGTGGGAGCGCGATTCGGGGACAGGATCCGGCTCGGCGTGCTGACCGAGGAGATCACACCCGAAGTGGTCGACGAGGTACTGGAGTTGACCGGACGCGTCGAGCGCCGCCGCAGGCTTCTGCCGGCTCGGGCGGTGGTGTACTTCGTCCTGGCGCTGTGTCTGTTCAGCGGTTCGGACAGCGTGGGTCCGCCGGGGTACCGGTCGGTGTTACGCACGCTGACCGAGAAGCTTCGGTATCTGCCGGGCGCGTGCGTCCAGCGGCTGCCCACGAGTTCGGCGTTGACGAAGGCCCGC
>NZ_JBHWIO010000077.1:33134-41881 GCF_042732075.1 Kitasatospora sp. NPDC059812 | reverse complement strand
GGGTTAGGGAATGCGGGCCTCGCTGGCGGCCGGAGCACGGGGGTTGACCGGTTACCGACCGGCGCGGGAGCGCCCGGGGTCAGCGGCCGGGACCCGCGGCGCAGCAGGGCCCGGACCCGGGCGACGAGCTCGCGCGGGCTGTACGGCTTGGTGAGGTAGTCGTCGGCGCCGAGGTCGAGGCCGAGCAGCAGGTCCTCCTCGGCGGTGCGGGCCGTCAGCATCAGTACCGGCAGGGCGGATTCGGCGCGCAGGGCGCGGCAGACGTCGAGCCCGTCCATGACGGGCATCATCACGTCGAGGACCAGGAGGTCCGCCGGGCCGCGCCGGGCCTGTTCCAGCGCGGCCCGGCCGTCGTGGACGACGACCACGCGGTGCCCTTCCCGCTCCAGGTACAGGCGGGCCAGGTCGGCCTGCTTGGGATCGTCCTCGGCGACCACGACATGTGCGCACATGAGGATGATCGTAAGTCGCCCTCCGGAAGCACCCCTACCGGTTCCCGACAGCCTCTCGACAAGTTCCTGACATCGACGGACCAGGGTGGGTCGAGTCCGCCGGGGGAAGCCCCCCGGCCCCGCCTCCGAAAGGCTCCCGCGTGATGCCCTCCCGCCGTCTGGTGTCCCTCGCCGCCCACGTCCTCGGGGCCGCCCTGCTGCTGTCCACCGTCCCCGCCGTCGCGGCGACGGCCGCCGAGCGCAGGCCCGCCCCCGCCGCGCCCACCGTCGAGGCGGCCGAGGTGATGCCGCACCTCCAGGCCCTGCAGCGGATCGCGGACCGCAACGGCGGCAACCGCGCGCACGGCACCAAGGGGTACGCGGAGTCGGTGGCGTACATGAAGCACGCGCTGGACCGGGCCGGCTTCCAGACGCAGCTGCGCCGCTTCTCCCACGACGGCAAGGACGGCTACAACCTGATCGCCGACTGGCAGGGCGGCGACCCCGACCACGTGCTGCTCACCGGCGCCCACCTGGACAGCGTCACGATGGGCCCGGGGATCAACGACAACGGCTCCGGCTCGGCGGCCGTCCTGACCACCGCCCTCCAGGTGGCCAAGGCCAAGCTGAAGCCCGAGCGGCACCTGCGCTTCGCCTGGTGGGGGGCGGAGGAGCTGGGGATGGTCGGTTCGGCGGACTACGTCAAGAACCTGTCCGCCGGTGACCGCAAGGCCATCGACCTGTACCTCAACCTCGACCAGGCGGGCAGCAAGAACCTCCAGCAGTACCTGCTGGTGAAGGACGCGAAGAACAACGAGACCGCGGCCTTCCAGGCCTTCGAGAAGTGGTTCACCGACCGCGGCCTGGCCACCTTCGACATCCCGCTGGACAGCTCCGACAGCCAGCCGTTCGGGGACGCGGGCATCCCGTCGTCCGGCTTCAGCAGCGGCGTCTCGGACTGCATCCACAGCGCGTGCGACAACCTCGCCAACGTCGACCCCGCGACGCAGGCGACCAGCACCAACGCCATGATCGGCGTGGTCTGGCAGTTCGCCACCACCAAGCCCGCCCCCGCCAAGCCCGCCGCCCCCACCGCTCCGGCCCCCACCGCCCCGGCCACCGCCTCCGCCGCCACCCGGTCCTGACCGCCCGCCCCCAGGAGCCACAGATGCGCACACCGCTGAGTCGCCACCGCCGCAAGGCCGTCACCCTGGTGGCCGCCGCCACCGCCCTCGGCGTCGCCCTGACCGCCGCCCCCGCGGGAGCGGCCGGCATCGGGGACCCGTACTTCCCCGAGGACGGCAACACCGGCTACGACGTGGCGAACTACGACGTCCGGATCGCCTACGACCCGGCGCACCCCGACCAGTTGAACGGCGACACGACCGTCACCGCCCGGGCCCTGCAGTCGCTGGACCGCCTCTCCCTGGACCTCAAGGGCTTCCAGGTCACCTCCGTCACCGTGAACGGCACTCCGGCCAAGGCGTTCTCCCGCTCCGGCACGCACAAGCTGGACATCGTGCCCGCCCGCCGGGTGACCGGCGGCGCCACCTTCGCGGTGCGGGTGGTGTACGCGGGCAAGCCCGACCCCGAGGGCTGGCACCAACTGGTGTCCGGCGGCGTCAACGCGATGGGCGAGCCGCACTCGGCGACCTCCTGGTTCCCGTCCAACGACCACCCGTCCGACAAGGCGACCTTCTCGCTCGCCGCGACCGTCCCCGACGGCTGGACCGCCATCGGCAACGGCCGGCCCGGCCAGACCACCAGCAAGGACGGCTCGACGACCTTCCGCTGGCGCGAGGACAAGCCGATGGCGACCTACCTCAGCACCGTCGCCATCGACAAGTTCACCGTCCACCGCTCGGCGCTGCCCGACGGGACGCCGGTCATCACCGCCTACGGCCCGGACGTGCCGATCGACGACATGGCCAAGGCGACCGAGGCCCAGCAGCCCGAGATCATCGCCTTCCTGGCCTCCAAGTTCGGCCCGTACCCGTTCTCCTCCGCGGGCGCCATCGTCCGCAGCTGGACCAAGGAGACGGGCACCGGCGCGCCGGACCTGGAGACCCAGAGCCGGCCCACCTACACCAACTACTTCTGGGACTCCGCGGCGGTCCACGAGATCACCCACCAGTGGTTCGGCGACAGCGTCTCGTTCACCGACTGGCGCGACGGCTGCATCGCCGAATGCGTCGCCCAGTACGCCAACCAGCTGTGGGACGAACACCAGGGCAGCAACCTCGACACCGGCTTCTACGCCCCCGGCGTCGAGGAGAACCGGAACAAGCCGGAGTACTGGTCCACCAAGCTCTACGACCCCGGGCAGGGCAAGGAACTCGCCTCGGCCCTCTACTTCAAGGGCTCCCTGATGATGCACGCCCTGCGGCGCACCGTCGGAGACGACACGTTCTTCGCCACCCTCAAGCGCTGGACCTCCGACCACGCCTACGGCAACGCCTCCTTCCCCCAGTTCGAGGCCCTCGCCGCCAAGGTCTCCGGCAAGGACCTCAAGGGCTTCTTCGACGCCTGGGCCCACGGCACCACGATCCCGGCGAAGGAATACCTCTACCCCGGCACCCTGGCCCCCCTCGCCCCGCCCGCCAGCCGATAGCCCCCACGCCCCCCGCACCGACGCCAGCCCTCCTGATCCCCCATCAGGAGGGCTGGCGCACGCCCGGGCTGAGCTCCTCCAGGACGATGTCGGAGACGGTCCTCGGCTGCGGGCGGTGTGGAACCGAGGTACCGCCGTGCGTCGGCCTGAAGTCGCCGACGGGGGCCGGGAAGTGGCCCATCTCGTGGAACAGGCCCGAGAGGTCCGTGTCCTGCGGCGGCAGCGGCGGCAGCTCATGGGGCAGGTCCCCGACCGGGACGAGCTCGATCTCCGACGGGCCGCCCCCTGGCGTGCCGTCCCCCGTCGTACCGCCGCGCGGTGGGCGCGGGCCCTCCAGCCGACCGTTCAGCCAGCCCTCGATGTGGTCGCCCGGCGAGATGGAGAACTTGTTCCCGGGGTTCATCACCCCGTGCCGCCACCCCCACGCCCCGGCGAACGCGCCGTTGGCCGCGCCGGAGACGTAGTCGCCCGACAACCCGAACACCGCATCCTGCGCCGCACCTTCGGCCATCCCGGTCAGCGCCCCGTAGCCGGTGTTCCAGACCAGCCCGGCCGCGCCCTTGGCGAACGCGCCGGCCTCCTTGCCGGTCAGCGAGGTGAAGCCCTTCCCGAGCCCCTTGCCCAGGCCCTTGCCCAGCCCCTTGCCCAGCCACCCGGCACCGACACCGACCGCGCCGCCCACCGCCCCGTTGATGGCGGCCGTGCCCAGCTCGCCGCCGTCGATCGACGTGCGGTGGCCCTGGCCCAGCTCGATCACCTGGGCCAGCAGGTCGAAGCCCACCTGGGCCAGCACCGACTCGGCGACCCGGGTCACCGCACTGATCAACGCCTTTCGCAGGAAGGCCCACACCAGGGCCCTGGTGAAGGCGATCTCCACGGGCGCCGCCTCGGCCCCGCCGAAGAGGAACAACGCGGCGTCGATGGCCAGTTGAACGGCCAGGACCACCAGCGCACCGATGATCTCGATGCGCAGGGTCTCGATCTGGTTCGCCAGGTTGTGCAGCGCGTCGGCGGCGGCGTCGCAGCACTGGGCGATGAGCGGCAGCGCGGCGTCGTCGGCGACGGCGAGCCTGGCCAGATAGGCGTCGAACGCGTCCCTGGTGGCACCGCTCAGACCCTGGTCGAGCTGGGACTTGGCGTCCGCCAGGTCCAGGACACAGGCACGGATCGACTTCGCCGCCTCGGTCCAGGCATCCGCCTCGGCCCGCAGCGCACTCTCGTTCCCCGTGGGCCACTTGTTCCCCACCAGGATCATCAGCAGGTTCTGCAACCCGTCCGGCAGCGAGGCGTTGGGGGCGTCGACCGCCATCACGCGCCGCCGCTACCGGGCACCGGGAACGTCCAGGCGAGTTCCGTGGCATGCTCGTCGGCCTTCTCGAACGTGCTGCGAGTGGCGCCTAGGGCATCGGCCAGCTTGCGCAAGGTGTCCGGCAGCGCCTGCACCGCCTTCAGCAGATCGTCCCGCGGCTGGGCGAAGACCTGGTCGAAGCCCTGCCCGAGCGCCGGATCATCCCCCCAGGGCGCCGCGCCGGACAGGGCCGCAGAACTCAGCGCCGTCCAGGCAGCAGCCATGCCGTCGGCCGCCCGCCCCGCATCCGCCCCGGCCTTGCCCACCAACGCGAAGTCGACCACCAGCGTCCCGTCCAGAGCCGGCAGCTGCGGCACCGCCAGCCCGCCGTACGGCGGCACCCCGGTAGGCGCATTGCGGTAACCACCAGTGGGACCAGGCACATCAGGCAACGGAGGACTCGGCACCCACCCACCTCACCCGACCCCACCCCGGACCTCGACCACTCTTGACGACATCCCAACGATCACCGCCCCACTCCTGACACCCCCCTGACGCCCCCGGACCCCGCGTCGCCCATGCTCCATCGCGAGAGCCGCCCCATCCGATACATCGGATGGGGCGGCTCTCGAAACGGACCTACTGCCGAAGGAACGCGGCGAACGGCACGCCACCGTCGTCCACACCGGTCAGTCCCAACCGCTCCTCACCTTGGCGCTTGACGTACTGAAAGAACCGCTCGCACCTCAGATCACCGTCGACGGAGACCAATTGGGCGACCGCACCAGGTCCGGCGTCGGAAAGCGTCCCGTACTTCCAGGTGCCGGTGAACTTCACCACGGTCGGGGACTTCCCTCCACGACACATGGCGGGGAGCAGGCTCACCTCGCCGAGCTTGCCGCCCTCCAGGAACTGAATCGAAGCAACGGGCGCCTTCCAGGACCCAATGACAGCCGGAACAGGCTCCTTCGCCACCGTGCACGAAGCCGCCAGCGGCAGAGCCGATGCCACACAGACAGCCAGAACAGGCAGCCTCCCACGTCCACGCACCCGGCTCGGCCTCTGCATCCCGATCACTCCCACCCCGTTCCATACCGCCAGGAATCGAATCCACCGCGACATCTCAGTCCTTCTTCATGACGAACCCCTGACTGACCAGCACCCACAGGTCCTTCCCGTTCTCCTCGGCCGTCAGCCAGAACCGACAACTACCGCTCCCATCCTTCCGAGTCGCATCCACATAGACCCCCGGCCCCACGTCATCGAGAACCGACTTCTTCCAGCGCCCCTCGATCTCCGTCGACTGCTCCCGGTCCACCAAGGCAGCGCTGCACACACGGGCCGGCACTTGTGCCGATCCGACCCGCCCTTCCGGAAGAAGCTCGACAGCCGCCGCTCCTCCGGCCCACCGTCCGACCGGATCAGGCACATCAGGCCCGGAAAGTCGGACCATCATCCACACCGCCCAGCCCAACCCGAGGACACCCAGCAGCCCGCCGAGCACACTCCACAGGACAATTCGCTGCCCCTTCACACACCCTCCATCAAAGGATCTGGCGGCGAGGCCGTCGAAGACCGCCCCGCCGCCTCAGAAGCTGTGCGCCGCTATCTGCGGCAGTCCGAACAGGTCACTGCAGGAGCGCCTTGACGGCCATACCGAGGACAGCCGTCCCAGGAACCACGATGAAGAACCAGCCGACAACCAGCGCGATCACCGGGATCGACTTCTTCTCAGCACCCTCCACGAAGAAATCGCGGATACCGCGAAAATTTGTGACCAAGGCTAATCCCAGGACAACCGGTATCAGCATCCCAAGCACGACCATCAAAACTCCTGACTTCACAGGAAAGCGACCGCATACGGTAGCACCGCCCAGCGAGAACCGACAATCCATCGGTTCGCCTGAACACTAGCCTTCCTCGTTCACTTGCAATCCTCCACGCAACAGCTCCACGAGTTAGCCCTTCAAAAGATGAGCGCCCCATCCGGCAACCGGATGGGGCGCTCATCGCAGAGACCTACTGGCAATCCACAGCCAGCGGCCTATTGCCGGGAGAACGGTTCTTGACCAGCGTCCACGCCAGTCATCGTCAGCCACTCCCCGTCCTGCTGCTTGGAATACTAACTCTTGGCGGACTCGCCGAGCGATTACTCGATGAGCCCCACCAGGATTGAACGGGAAGTTACCGTAGGTGCCCAGAATAAACACCTTGGTCCCCGATGCGCATCACGCGCCCGGGGACCCAGATGTCGCAAAATCAGGATCTAGGAGCAGGCGCGGGCATCACTACCATTGCGTAGATCACACCAAGTACGCTCATCAGCAGGAAGGGCCAAGCACCCGCAAGGAGATAGAGCAGTGGGGGCAGAGCAAACAACACGGCGGCCACCCCCCGGACATTCCTCCCCCTGGCCGCCCAAAAAGAGACCAGGAAGAGAAAGAACAGCGTGGGGACAGTTATTGTGATCGATATAAGCGCCAGCAGCTTGAGGCTATCCAGGAAGTCGGGTCGAGGGAATCCATTGGCGTCATGCCCTCCGGGCGCAAATGCTGCAAGAACGAGCACAAAAACGCACACGGGAGCCACGCACACCGCAAGATATCTCAGCAGCGCCCGACTGAACCACCAGCCGACTCGATTAAATCTGTTAATCAGCACTCTGATACACACCCGCCATTCTGGTAGGTACGGCCCGAAGGCGAGAAGACGGATGACGCAAACGGAACTGCAAGCAGACCAGGATCTCCCCAAAATTGGCCCATCCCATCCCTGGCAATCACGTGGGGACTCTCTCCTCGACGATACTGAACCACTTCTAGATCGGGATAGCGATCACCTCGTCGAGTAACAGAAACTCCGGACGGCCCAAGATCTATATCCAGGGAATTGTCGACGCCAAATACCCTCACCTTGCTGTTGATTCCATGAATTCTGGCATGAAGGCCCTTGCCGTCCAGCTGCGTGAACTTAACCGAATTCTTGTGGCTCAATGACGTGCCCCAGTCACTATCGCCCTCTTCGATCTCTTTCGCTGGAACTATCTGCGGCGGCACCCAGACATTCCGCGTAGTCGGATGGCGCGACGTACCGCCAATTACCGTATCGTGATGCCCCGCCACAGTTGACGGCAACACGGTAAACGTTGCGCTACCGGTATCGGTATCCCAGAAAACGGTCATGCGCGCGCTATCGGCGGGCGAATTCGACCAGGATCGATTATCCCCCAGCAAACTCCCAAAGGCGGCACTCTTCATATGGATGTAGAACCTCGCCATGATGATGCCGTTACCACCGCCATTGCTGGGACCCGACTTAGCGAACCTCTGTGAATATGCGGGCGTCGGCCCAAACCCCACCTCGCGAGCAGTGTCGTAGTAGTCGCGGTTGTTCTGTTCAACGATCTTCTGGTAGTTCGGCCCCTCGCTCTCCACCTTGGTGCCCATGTTGGAGCACTTGGCCATCCCGCTGGCGCACTCCTCCAGGGCCATGCCGGTGGGGTCGGTCTTGTTGACCGGGTCGTTGTTGCTGTACACGTAGGCGTTCCACTGCTGCGGGTCGTTGGGCAGGAGCAGTGGGTCCGGGCTGAGGAAGCGGCCGGTGCTGGGCTGGTACTGCCTGGCGCCGAGGTTGGTGAAGCCGGTGGCGTCGTCCTTGAGGCCTCCCACGTAGCCCTTGTCGCCGGCCCAGGCGGTGGTGCTGGAGGTGGTGCCGCGGGGGGCGCCGAAGGGATCGGTGGGGCGACGGGTCTCGACGAGGCTGTCGCGGCCGATGGACAGGGTGTTGGTGCCGTGGTGGTCGGCGAACTGGTACGTGAGCTTGGTCGGGCTCTCGCGGACCAGGGTGATGCCGCCGGGGATGCTGTAGTAGCGGGTACCGGTGCTGGTCTTGGTACCGGTGTCGTAGGTGAGTTCGTCGCCGCCGCCGAGGTTGACGGTGACCTTGCCGGGGTTGCGGCGGATCAGCTGGTTGCCGTCGGCGTCGTAGACGTACGTCGTGACGGCCGAACCCTGGGCGAGTGAGGCGAGCTTGCCCTCGACGTCCCAGGTCAGCGTGGAGGCGTTGGCCGAGTCGGCGGCGTTCCAGGTGGAGGTGGCCCACTTGGAATTCCAACCGGGCGCTGAAGCCATCGCTCTCCGAGCCCCTACATCCCGGAGAAGCCCCGCTGCGCGCTCCCCCGGCGACTGGCCGCCCCGCCTGGCCACCGCTCCTTTCCGCTCCTCCCGTAGACAGATCTCTCGGCCACCCCCGGAGTAGCAGTCCCGCAGCACCACGAAGACCCCCGACCCCGCGTCGCCCATGCTCCATTACGAGAGCCGCCCCCACCAACCCAAACGAGGGGGGGGGGCTCGAAACCGAACACAAGCCGAACGCACACGGCGCACCGACCCCCCCCAACGTCAACAGCAAGGCGAGG
>NZ_JBHWIO010000077.1:32298-33124 GCF_042732075.1 Kitasatospora sp. NPDC059812 | reverse complement strand
ACCAACACCCCCCACCCCGCGTCCCCCATCCTCAATAACCACACCCGCCCCATCCCACACATCGGATGGGGCGGCTCTCGAAACGGACCTACTGCCGAAGGAACGCGGCGAACGGCACGCCGCCATCGTCCGCATCGGTCAGCTGCAACCACTCCTCACCTTGGTCCTTGCCGTACTGGAAGAACCCCTCGCACCTCAGATCGCCGTCGACGGAGACCAATTGGGCGACCGCGCCAGGTCCAGCATCGGAAAGCGTCCCGTACTTCCAGGTGCCGGTGAACTTCACCACGGTCGGAGACTTCCCTCCACGACACATGGCGGGGAGCAGGCTCACCTCGCCGAGCTTGCCGCCCTCCAGGAACTGAATCGAAGCGACGGACGCCTTCCAGGACCCAATAACAGCCGGGACAGGATCCTTCGCCACCGTGCACGAAGCCGCCAGCGGAAAGATGCCAGTCAGGGAGACAGCAAGGACACGCAATACGCCCTGGGCTCGTTCCCAGCCTGACCCCAGAGTCTCGATCACCCGATACCTCCGCTCTAAACGTCTCAACGCGCGCTACTCAAAGTCACTCGGGCGGGCGAAGTCGTCCGAGGCAACACACTTCCTCGCCTCGCAGAGAACCACTGATTTGAGTCGCGCTCCCGAAGCATCCACATTCGCTGCCGCCTCAAACAATCCCCTCAACCCAACAAGCGCTGGATTCTGCGAGGCGGGGGGGGGGGGGGGCGGCCCCCCCCCCCCCCCCAAAAAAAAAAAAAAAAAAAAAAAAAACCCCGCACCGGGACACCGGAAGAAAATATTAAGATTTTTTTATTAGAAGCG
>NZ_JBHWIO010000077.1:0-32288 GCF_042732075.1 Kitasatospora sp. NPDC059812 | reverse complement strand
GCCGCACGACTCAGACACTGGTGCCGCCCAAAAAAACCACACCAAACCACCAACCCGGGGTGTGTTGTGGGGGGGGCACGTGGTGCAAATCCCCCCCCCGCGCCCACATAAACTGATCGCGACCTAATTTAACCGGCCACGTGCTTCAACGGTCCTAGAAGATTTCCTTTTTCCTGGCAACCGGCATGATGATCGCCGCAAAGAGAATCTGCACTACCACCTGGATGGCAACCATCACCCATGTGCCGGCCAGGAAGAGCACCAGCGCAGGGATGACAAGGAGCGCCGCGGCAAATGCCCTGAACTCATCAGGCGCAGAGGTTCCTCTTCTCCTGGAAATCAGCGCCAGCAATATCAGGGATGGGACTCCGATCATCAGGAACATCCCTGGAGCCCCTTCCATGTATCCCAGAAAAGATCCCCACAAAGTCTTCCGGGCACCGTAACCTCCAGCCCGGTCCGACATCCTGGGAGCCGTCAGCGATACCGCCATCCAGCCGACCATGAAGACCACGGCATAGCGAACGACGCAGGCAGAAATCCACCGGAAGGTGGGCCCGCTAACCGATCGACAGTTTGCCTCAGCCATAGCTAGCAACCTTCCGTGCACTTTCCGGAGACCCAAGTGCTGTCCATATTGGGCCAGAATGGAGCCGCTGGGAGACCCGTCTCCGATGACATTGGGTCAAAGGCGAGCATCGACGCATGCTGCCCGCGCTTATACTGGACCACTTCCATGTCGGGATACGAATCGCCGCGCCGCCGCACGGAAACGTCACCGCTACCCCTGAAATCGATGTCCAATTCATCGTCAACGGCGAAAACTGGGATATAGCTGTTGATCCCGTGGATCTTCACCTTCGCACCCGACTTTGTGCCCTCGACGTGAATGGCGTTCTGCCACTTCAAGCTGTGCCAAACGTCTGGTTCGGCTTCCACGATATCCATCGCAGGTTGCAACTTAATCCCAGGCCTGGCCAGCCCCCTTGCAATCTGGTAATTAGACGGCGGAGCCGTGTGGGAGGCGGAGACGGTAAAGGTCATATTCCCGGACTCCGTGTCCCAGAAAAGGGCCATCCGATAGCTGGCATCCGGCTTCAAGGTGGGCCCCCTGTTGTCGCCGAGCAGCGCGCCCATAAGAGCCAGCTTGGTGTGGATGAAGAAGCGGGCCATGATAATGCCGTTATCCGCGCCGGGATTTACCTTGAGAGATTTGCGCTTCGCCCCGTTCGGAATCGAACCCCAGCCAGCCTCCTTGGCCTGATCATACTTGTCGTCGACCTTCTTGTTCTCCTCGACGATCCTCTGGTAGTTCGGCCCTTCGCCCTCGATCTTGGTACCCATGTTGGAGCACTTGGCCATCCCGCTGGCGCACTCCTCCAGGGCCATGCCGGTGGGGTCGGTCTTGTTGACCGGGTCGTTGTTGCTGTACACGTAGGCGTTCCACTGCTGCGGGTCGTTGGGCAGGAGCAGTGGGTCCGGGCTGAGGAAGCGGCCGGTGCTGGGCTGGTATTGGCGTGCGCCGAGGTTGGTGAAGCCGGTGGCGTCGTCCTTGAGGCCTCCCACGTAGCCCTTGTCGCCGGCCCAGGCGGTGGTGCTGGAGGTGGTGCCGCGCGGGGCGCCGAAGGGGTCGGTGGGGCGGCGGGTCTCGACGAGGCTGTCGCGGCCGATGGACAGGGTGTTGGTGCCGTGGTGGTCGGCGAACTGGTACGTGAGCTTGGTCGGGCTCTCGCGGACCAGGGTGATGCCGCCGGGGATGCTGTAGTAGCGGGTACCGGTGCTGGTCTTGGTACCGGTGTCGTAGGTGAGTTCGTCGCCGCCGCCGAGGTTGACGGTGACCTTGCCGGGGTTGCGGCGGATCAGCTGGTTGCCGTCGGCGTCGTAGACGTACGTCGTGACGGCCGAACCCTGAGCGAGTGAGGCGAGCTTGCCCTCGACGTCCCAGGTCAGCGTGGAGGCGTTGGCCGAGTCGGCGGCGTTCCAGGTGGAGGTGCCCCACTTGGAATTCCAACCGGGCGCGTAGACGATGAACTTGCCGTCGTCCTGGACGGTCGCGAAGTAGCCGCTGGCGTTACCCGCCCAGGTCTGCGAGGACCAGAGCGGGACGCGCTGCGGGTCGTAGACGACGAAGTTGCCGTCGTCCTGCATGGTGGCCCAGGCTCCCGGGTGGTTCTGGGTGTTGGTGGACCAGAGGACTTGGCCGGTGCGCAGCGAGCTGAGCACCAGGTTGCCGTCGTCCTGCATGGCGAGTCGGACGCTGTTGGAGCGCACGCTCTCACCGGACTTGAGGACGGACCCGGCGTTGAGGATCTTGATGCCGTTGGGGTTGTTGATCTTCGTGGTGTTGCCGGCCGCGTCGTACTCGTCGGTGCCCTGGGGGGCGGTGGCCGAGCCGTAGGTGTACGTGCCGCCGGCGAGTGCGTGCGGGCCGCCGGTGCCGCCGCCCGTGCCGGCCGCGGTGGTCGGCGTGTTGCGGGTGCCGGCGGTCGGGAAGGTCTGGTCGACCTTCACGTCCTTGGACTGGTCCCCGGCCGGGTTGTGGTCGACGAGCTTGGTGCGGTTGCCGGTCAGGTCGTAGGTGTAGTCCTGCCAGTAGGCGGCGTTGCCACCCACCGTCGTCTTCGAAGGCGCCGAAGCCCCGCTGGTGGGAGTGGAGTTGGCGCAGGCCCCCTGGCCTGCCAGGGACGGGGTGGGCTGGTCGAGCCGCCCGGTGTCGCTCCACGCGGTGGTGAGGCGGCCCAGGTGGTCGTAGGAGAAGCACTGCAGGTCGGTGGCGGCCGGGGTGTTGTTCGGAATGCCCCGGATCGCCGTGATCCGGCCGGCCTGGTTGTAGGCGTAGGTCGTGTTCTGGACCGTGCCGTCGGTGGAGGTCTGCTTGTCGACGTACTGCGTCAGCGGACGCCCGGTGGACACGTCGTAGGTGTTGGTGGCGACGATCTGCCAGCCGAACGGGTTGACGGTGGAACGGATGTTGCGTCCGTAGGCGTCCCAGTCGGACTGACGGAGATAGGTGTCGCCGGCCCCGCCCATGTCGTGCAGCAGGCCGTAGATCTCGTAGTTGTAGCCGATCGACTCGTAGGCGAGGTTGCCGACGGCGGCCCGGTACTCGGTGGTCACGGCGCCGGTGATCGGGTCGTAGACGGTCTCGTACTCGTAGGTCGCCTGCCCGGTCTTGCCGATCTCGCTGCCGGGGATCGACACGGTGGACTTGGTCGGCCGGTATGCCGGGTCCAGCTCCGTGACGGCCTTGGTGTAGGCCGCTCCGCCGGCGCCCCCGACGTACCGGGTGGAGCTGGCGGCCTGGCCCTTGGCGACGGTGTCGTAGGTGTAGCCGGTGAGCTGGTTGGCCGGGTTGACCGTGCCGTTGTAGGTGCCGGTCTTGCGGCCGAGCAGGTCGTAGGTGAGCGCCATCGACTGACCGCGCGCGTCCGTGGTGGTGGCCAGGCGGCCCGCACTGTCGTAGGTGCGGGTCGAGACGCCGGTGTCCGGGTCGTCGGCCTTCACCTGACGGCCGCGCTGGTCGTAGCCGTAGTTCCAGCTGTTCCCGGCGGCGTCGACTCGCGTCGCGGCCTGGCCGCTCGGGGTGTAGGTGTACGTGGTGACGTCGGCGTCGGTCTGCTTGCCGGTAGCGGACGGCGTCCTGTACTGCCACAGCTGGCTGGTGCGGCCGCGGGCGTCCGAGAGGGTACTGGTCGCGGTGGCGCCGGCCGGCGGCGACACGTCGACCCGGTCGGCGCCCGGGTAGGCGGTGGTCGTGGTGTTCTGCAGCACGCCGAGGGCGATGAACTGCGTGCTCACCGGTCGGCCCATGCCGTCGAAGGCGGTGGAGGTCTGGCCGGGGACGTCGGCGGGGATCGCGTTGAATCGGACCGTGTTCGGACCGGCGGTGTCGTCGTAGTGGGTGTTGAAGGTCCGGCTGGTGCGGCCCTGCGAGTCGTAGAAGGTGTCCGTCAGCAGTCGGCCGTGGTAGGCGGAGATGGCCGGGTCGGTCTGGGTCTGGATGGTCCGGGCCAGGCCGTCCATGATCTGGGTGGAGACCGCGTAGCTCTCGTCGGAGCGCAGCGTCCGGCTGGTGACGGTGGACGGTCGGGCTGTGCCGTCCACGGTGTAGTCGAAGGTGAGGTTGGCGCTCGCGCTGGTCGCACGGCCCGGGGTCCAGACCGCCTTGAGTCGACCGAGGGAGTCGTACGACTGGGTGACGGTACGGGCGTTGGGGTCGGTGGTGGTGATCGGCAGCGCACGGGCCGGGTTCAGCGTGCTGGTGGTGTTGCGCTTGGCTCCGGCGTCGGGCGCACCCGCCGGGGCCGGGGTGCCGGTCACGGTCTGGTTGGGCAGCTCGCCCGGGTTCGCCGAGCCGTAAGTCGTGGTCACGGTGGCGCCGTTCGGATTGGCGCTGTCGGTGGCCGTCACGTCGGTGGCGGTGGTGGCGCGACCGTAGACGTCGTAGGCGGAGGTGCCGGTGGTCACGAACTGGGCTGCACCGGAACCGTCGTAGCGGTCCAGCACCTGCGCACCGGTCGGTTCCCCCTTGGCTCCCGCAGCACCGAACGCCGCACCGTCGTACAGGGTGCGGGCGCCGGAGACGGTGTTCGCTGCGGTCGGAGTCGCCGTGCAGGCGTTCGCGCCGGAGACGGTCAGCGCCTCGGACACCAGCCCGGTCATGCGCGGATTCGCACCGGTGGCGTAGGAGTTGCGGACGCAGAGATCAGGCGTGCCGTCGGCGGTGCTGAGGCTGGTCTTGATCCGGTTGCCATTCGCCGGGTCACTGGTGGTCACCGTCGAGGTGGCCCGGGTTCCGGTGGTGGTCCGGCTGGTCGAGGTGCTGGTCGAGGTGGTGGCCGCGTACCGGGCGACGAGGTCCGGCAGGCCGGGCCGCTTGTGGGTCGCGGTGGCGACCGGGCCACTGCTGGTGTTCACGGTGGACGCCTCGGGTGCGGCCGCATCGGCGTCGACGTAGACGTCGCTCTCCAGCACTCGGCCGGACAGCCAGTCGTCGTCGCGGCGGCCGCCGCTCGTCGGCCCGGATACCGTCACCGAGCGGGCCGATCCGTCCGCCTTCAGATCGCCGTCCATTCCCTGGTGGTAGCTGGTCGACGTCTTGGACTTCGCGCCGTCCTTGCCCGAGCCGGTCACGGCGGTCACCTTGGCGTAGCCGCGGAACTGGTCCCAGGTGCGGGACTTGTCGTCCACCAGGGCGCCGTCGTTGCGGTGCCAGGCGGCCGGTCCGTACTCGTAGGCGGTGACCTTGGTGGCCGAGCCGGCGACGAGGTCGGAGTTCGGGTCGACGGTCACCGCGGCGACCGGGTAGCGCAGGAACCAGTCGTCCACCATCGCGGCCATACCCGTGTCGTACCACTTCACGTTGTAGCAGCTCATGGTGTTGCCGTCCGCCGAGGACGGCATCTTGCCCGTGGTGCGCATGCACGATTCGCGGTTGTAGTCCACCGCGATCGTGCCACCGGTCTCGACAGTGATCACCTCGATCCGCGGCCGGTAGTAGCGCGGGCGGGCCGGGACGAGGCCGTCCACCCGGTTGGGCAGCATCAGGTCGGCGAAGGTGACCTCCGGCAAGGCCTGGTCGGTCTGCCCGTTGAAGGTGTCCTTACCGATGCGCTTGACCGCCTGGAGCCACGGGATCTGCGTGTTCTCATCGGAGTTGGCCGGTTTCTTGAACGTGTGCGTGAGCTCGTAGCGGTCCACCGGGCGGTACGAGCCGCCGGAGCGGATCGAGGTGGTGACGGCGTTCAGCCACCTGGTCGACCAGTAGGTCGGTCCGTAGCTGGAGCAGGTGCCCTGCTCGGCGCACTGCTTGTCGAGCGGCACGTCCGGCCAGTTGGCCGCGTTGGCCGAGGTCCGCTGCGCGGGGTCGCAGGCCGCCGCGCCCGAGACGCAGCGCTCGCCCGTCTCGAAGTCGATCTTCGCGGCGGGCTGGTGGGCACCGTTCGCACCGAGCTGGTCGGAGAGCAGCTGCCCGTAGCCGATCGAGGCGAGCGTGCCGCCGCGGGTGTACGAGGAGTTCACACCACTGCCGCGGTTCTGGCCGCCACCGCGGGCGTACCAGTTGGCCTCCGGCGCGTAGGTGTAGGTGGTCAGGTTGTTGTGGACGTCGACGACGTAGTCGAGGTTCCAGCGCCACGCGGTCTGGCACCAGGAGCCCTTGGCCTTGGCCGCGTCGTAGCACGGGTCACCCGCGTTCGGCGAGTACACCGGCACCGTCCAGGCCGACTTGCTCTCCGGGCCGGTGCTGGTCGGCGCACCGGACGCGGAGGGCAGGTGGTTGAGGCCGAAGTAGTAGACCGTGCCGGAGCTGTCGGTGACCTTGAGGTACGACCCGTTCCAGGTGCCGTTGTCGGCGCCGGTGAGGAACTCGACCTTGGTCCCGTCGTCGTTCCTCAACCGCCAGGTGCACGTGGACTGCTCGGACTTGGCGTCACCGGGCACGCAGGGGTCGTTGGGCACGAGCTCGCCCGAGTGGCCGCCCAACGACAGGGTCAGGTTCGCCCCGCCCCAGCACTGGTCGCCGGATCCGGCGATCCCGGCCTTGTCGCACGCCTTGTAGGAGCGCTCGACGAAGCCCGAGCTGAAGTCCCAGCCGTCACCGATCCAGGACGCCTGGGAGTTGGTCGACGAGGTCCGCCCGTCGACCGCCGCCGAGTCGTATCCCAGTGCCACCTGGGGTGCTGCGCCGCCGAGCGACGGCGGGGACTGGACCGGGTAACTGTACGTGAACGAGCCCGACGAGCTGCCGGCCGTCCACGCCTGGCTCGCGGAGAGCGAGGTCGCACTGTAGGTGCCGAGGCCGCTGGACGGGGTGCCCTCGGCCGCCAGCACCATCGACGCCGGGGCTGCGGGCGCAGGGCCGCCGGACGGTGCCTGGTCCCCGGACTTCGACTCGGCTCGCGGCCCCTTCGCCGGAGCGGTGTCGACGGCGGGCAGATCGATGTCGGCGACGAGCTTCTTCGCCTCCGCGTCGTAGTGCGAGGGCACCGGCGTGCGGGCCAGGCAGCCGGCCACCTCGGGCGTGGTCAGCGAACACGCGGGCAACGACACCAGCTGCGCCCGCTCGGCGAAGCCACCGCCGAACCCGGCACCGGACAGGTCCAGGCCCAGCCGCACCTTCGTCGCGTCCGTCTCTCCGGCGCGCTCCAGCGCGACCAGGGCTCCCTGCACACCAGCGGCACTGGCGGCCTTCGCGTCGGCGACACTCACCTTGACCGGTGGATTGGCCGGACCGGCGTCCGCACCCGGGACGGCATCCGAGGCCTTCGGCGTGGTATCCGGCGCGACAGGCGCCAGCCACACCGGCAGGTCACCGGCCCGCTTCGAGGCGCCGGCCGCCGGCTCCCGCACCTCGGCGCCGTCCGGGCCCTTGCGAACGGTCTTCGCGCCGGCCGCCGGCGCGGGATCCAGCAGGGCGACAGCCGAGCCCGAGGCACTCTTCGGAGTGCCCTTCGGCGGCACCCAGTCCGGTGAGCCCTTCTTCGCCGGTACCGACTTCGGCTTCTCCGGCGAGCCCGGCACGGAAGCCGTCTTCGGCAGCGGAGTACCCGGCGGCGACCAGATCTTGTCCTTGTCGGCCACCGGCGCAGCCAACGCCGGGACGACAGGTGACACAAGAGCACTCAGCACGGTCAAGGTGCTCACAAAAGCGACACGAGAGCTTCGGCGCCGCCCTGGTGGCGGCGCTCCCCTCCCCGCCAGCCATGGCAAACGGACACGACGAACAGGCACCGTTACCCCCCATAGGTAGCCACGCCTCAGCTAGGGCGTGGACAGACGACTGTGGCGGACAGTAGGGGGTAATGCGGCCCCGGGTCGAGGAGTTGACCGATCACGGCGCGGAGTGATTCATGTCACAGGGAGTCAAAGTGGTTCGCCTACCCCCAAACCAGACAGTTGAACACCTAAATGAATTGACCATCAGTTTGCCATTGCGGGAGCTTGCTGGCGCCCCCTGTCCCTGCCCTTTACCGATCAGCCAGGGGGCCAGACCCGATTGTCATACCGAGGGGGGAACCTCACCACATGCCCGCTGCTCCGCCCGGCGCCCGCTCCGGCACACGCCTTCGTCCACGGACCCCGTCCGCGCGCACATCCGCCGCGGCCGTGGGCCTCGTCCTGGCCCTGACCTCGGTGGCACCCGTCGCGTTCGCCGCCCCCGCGCCCACCACGCCCACCACCGCACCCGGAACGCTTCCCCCGGACCTGCTGACGGCCATGGCCGCCGCAGACGCCAGGCAGACCAAGGAGAAGCCTCCGGCTGCGGCCGCCGACCGGGCGATCGCCCAGGCCAAGGCCACCGGCAAGCCCGTCCCCGTACCTGAACTGACGGACGAGTACAGCGAAACGGTCGCCACTCCCGCGGGCCACCTCTCCCGTTCCCAGCACGCCGACCAGCAACGCGTCAGGCAGCAGGACGGCGTCTGGGCCGCGCTGGACCCCAAGCTCGTCGCCGACCCGGCGGGCGGCTACCGCCCCCGGGCCGCCTCCTCCGGAGTCCGCCTGTCCGGCGGCGGAACCGGCCCCCTCGGCACGCTGACCAGCCCGGACGGCGAGAAACTCGTCATCGAATCGCCGTTCCCGCTGACCAAACCGTCCCTCGACGACGACGGCGACGGCCTGATCTACCCCGACGTCGCCCCGGGCATCGACCTGAAGGCCACCGCCGACAAGTTCGGCGGCCTCAGCACCGTCCTGATCGTCAAGACCGCCGAAGCCGCCAACAGCCCGCTGCTGAAGAAGATCCGCTTCGGTACCACCGGTCAGGGCGTCACCGTCAAGGACGACGGGTCCAACAACCTCACCGCCACCGGCAAGGACGGCAAGGTCCGCTGGCACGCCCCGGCCCCTCGGATGTGGGACAGCTCAGGCAGCACGGCCGGCACCGTCCCCGCAGCCCCTGCCGGCAAGTCCGCTACGGCCGCGCAGGCCGCCCCGGCTGACGGCGACGGCCCGGCCCAGGCCGGTGTTCCCGCCAAGTCGGACAAGCCCAGTAGCGCGGACGGGCCCGGCACGGGCGCCAGGGTCGCGACCATGCCCACCACGGCATCCGGCGACGCCATCGAGCTGACCACCGACGCCTCGGTGCTCGGCAAGGGCCAGGGCCCCTGGTTCATCGATCCCGGGTGGATCTACGACTCCCGCAGCGGCAACGCCTGGACCTGGACCCAGCAGGCGTACCCGAAGACGCCCCGCTACGGGCAGACCACCGCCTCTGACGGCCAGTACGCCCGCCCCGGCGTCGGGTACCAGGGGTACCAGGTCGACAAGGGAATCGAGCGGTCCTACTTCCAGATCGACACCCGCGGATTCGGCGGCACGGTCATCAACAAGGCCACCATGTCGGTCTGGGAGTACGAGTCCTCGGACTTCTCCTGCACCAACACCTATCCGGTGGACCTCTACTTCACCGGGCCGATCAACAACCAGACCACCTGGAACAACCCGCCCACCGTGGTGGGCGGCCGACTCGGCCGCGCCGACGTCGCAGGCTCCGGCGGCAGCGGCTGCTACGACAATCGCGAGTTCCAGTACGACGTCACCTCCGTCTACCGGGACCGCGCCGCCACCCACGACAACCTGACCTTCGGCGTGTTCGCCGGCGACGAGTCCAACAAGATGGCCTTCAAGCGCCTGACCTACAACCCGGTGGTGGTCGTCGAGTACGACCGCGCACCGGACACCCCGACCAACACCTACGTCTGGCCGCCGCCAGGCACGGCGTCTCCGTGGGCCGAGAACCAGGGCTGCGACGGTTCCTCGGTCGGCTGGCTCGGCGCGGGCAGCAACTTCAACGGCGCGGTGACCCTGAACGCCACCGTGCACAGCCCGGTCCAGAACTCGCTCTACTCGTGGTCGAAGATCTGGGACTACAACCTCCCGGGCGCGCCCGAGGTCGACTCCGGGAAGTCGGGTCTGGTGGGCAACGGAGGCAACGCCGCCTTCCAGGTGCGCTCCGACGTGATCAAGGACGGGCACGTCTACGGCTGGGGCTCCTTCGCCACCGACGACTTGACCTCGTCGGGATACGCCCCCGCATGCCGCTTCGGGGTCGACCTGACTCCCCCGAGCCTGTCCGTCCCCGACGTCTACACCGCTCTTCCCGAGAGCTCGCTCGCCGACCACTTCCCGCCGTCCGGCAACGGACAGGTGACCAGGAAGAAGGCCTGGGAGTGGGGCACCGTCCCCTTCACCGCCGCCGACACCGCCCCCAACGGCGGCACGCCGTCGGGTGTCACGTGCGCCCGCTGGTCCTGGGACCCACAGCTCTCCGGCGCCCAGTGGCAGTGCGGATCCGCCCTCCCGCAGGGCGGCGTCAGCGTCCTGCCCGGCCGCTGGGGCACCAACATCGTGTACCTCCAGGTGATGGACAACGCCCGCAACGTCTCGCCGGTGGCCCAGTACGCGTTCTACGTCCCGTGGAACCCGGACGGCCCGCCGCCGGTCTTCGGCGACGTCACCGGTGACGGCGCGCCCGACATCGTCACCCCCGACCAGTCGGGCGACCTGCGCGCCTACGCCGTGGCCGGCAACCCGCTCGCCAAGAGCCCTGCCGTCTCCCTCGTCGCCAAGCGCGACGACTCACCCACCGGACAAGGCTGGGCCGACATCCAGTTCGCCCACCGCGGCACGCTGACCGGCGGCAACAACATCGACGACATCGTCGCCCACGCCCCCGGCGGCAAGAACCTCTACCTCTACGGGAATCCGGGCAACACCGGCTACTACGGCCGGGTCGACGCGAGGTCGGTCCTCCCGAAGCCGAAGTGCGTCACGACGGCCGGCGAGGACTGCTCCTGGCTCACCGCCACCGGGTACAACGCCACCGACTGGTCCACCACCCTCCGCGTGGCGGCACTCGGCGACCCGGCGAACACTGACCTCGACTACAAGCTGCAGTTCAAGAACAAGAGCGGCCTGCTCACCGTCGAAAGCACCGCCAACGGCACCGACGCCGCCCTCTGGTATTACCCCGCAACCGACCGCCAGACCCTCGGCAAGCCCGTCCGGCTCGCCGCCTCCGGGTGGAAGGACAAGGAGCTCATCGCCCCCGGCGACTGGGCCAAGCAGGGCCACCCAGGCCTGTGGGCCCGGAACCTGGAGGCAGCCGCAGACGGCGGCAAGGGCACTCTGCTCGCCTACACCTTCACCACTGGGACAGTGGTATCCACCGACCGCAACGGCAGGCCCGTACTGGACACCAGCGGGAACACCACTGCCCTCCCGACGCTGGCCCAGATCTCCAGCCCGGTCACGATCGGCTCCGTCTCCCCGGACACCTGGCCGACGCTCGGCTCGGACGGGGACCTCACCGGCAACGGCGCGGCCGGTCTCTGGGGCAAGCGCGGCAACGGTCAGATCGACATCTGGTGGGGCGCGCCCACCAACCCCGGCAGCCCCAACGCCGCCTTCACTTGGCAGGCCGGACCGACCCAGGCCGCGGACACCTCCGTGAACCCGCTCTGGTGGGCACTCGACGGCACCTCCGCCGTCGACAGCAACGCCGCCAACGCGCTCTACCCGAGCACGTTCGCCCGCACCACCGACCACAACGGCGCCGCGGGCAAGGCGACCGTCCTCGACGGCAACACCCTCTACCGCAGCACCAACCAGGCCGACATCGACACCGGCCAGAGCTACACCGTCGCCGCCTGGGTCAAGATCAACAACGCCAACGGCTACCAGACCGCCGTCTCCCTGACCGGCAACGAGCGCAGCCCGTTCTACCTGCAGTACTCGGCGACGTACGGCAAGTGGGCCTTCAACCTGCCCTCGTCGGACCAGCTCCGCCCCAGCACGTACTACGCGGCCGTCGACTCCGAGCAGCCCCAGATCGGCGCCTGGACCCACCTCGTCGGCACGTTCAACGCGGACACCCAGACCGCCACGCTGCACGTCAACGGCCGAGCGGCCGGAAGCGCGAAGGTCCCTGCGGGCTGGAAGGCCAACGGCAGTCTGAACATCGGCGGGGAGACCACCACCCGGTACCCCGGGCCTGACAGCCGCGTGAACGGCGCGGTCAGCGACGTCCGGATCTACCCGTACGCGTTCACCGACCAGCAGGCCAACACGCTCGCCACGGCCGGCTCCAGCGTCCAGATCCAGAGCGCCTACAACCCCGTTAGGTGCATCGACAGTTGGGGCGGTTCCATCGGCACGGCGGTCGCCTTCTACAACTGCTACAACGGCAACGCCCAGCACTTCAACCTGACCATCGACAACAAGGTCAAGGTCTCCGGCGCCGACCGGTGCGTCGCCACCAACGACAAGCCGGCCGGCAACGGCACCAAGGTGTCCTTCCAGACCTGCACCGCCGACGACGCCCAGACCTGGGTCCGCCGCTACGACGGCACGCTCTACAACCCGATCTCCGACAAGTGCCTCGAACTGCCCGGCTGGGCGGACGCGAACGGCACCACACTCGGGGTCTGGTCCTGCACCGCCAGTGCAAACCAGCGTTGGCTGGTGCGCGCCCAGGCGGGCTGACCACCGGTGCCCACGAAAGTCTGAAATGACCAGGGCACCGAACCGCTCCGGCCTCCCCGAGCCCTGCTCGGGGAGGCCGCGGCCGTAGCGGCGGCGCCGGCCGGGCCCCCAGGGGGCCCGCTATACACCTGTGTGTATACATGGCCTGTATAGTCCCGGAGCATGTCACTCGGACAGCTGTTCCTCGGCTTGCTGGAGACCCAGCCCCGCCACGGATACGACATCAAACGCCTCCACGACGAGCACTTCGGGCGCGACCGCGGCCTGCACTACGGGCAGGTGTACGCGACGCTCTCCCGGCTGCTGAAGAACGGGCTGGTGGTGGTCGACGGTGTCGAGGCCGGCGACGGCCCGGAGCGCAAGCGGTACGCGATCACCGATGCCGGGGTCACCGACCTCGCCAACTGGCTCGCGCACCCGGAGAGCCCGCAGCCGTACCTGCAGAGCACGCTCTACCAGAAGGTCGTGCTCGCCCTCCTGACCGGCCGCTCCGGCGCCGACGTCCTGGACGCGCAGCGGGCCGAACACCTCAAGGAGATGCGGGAGCTGACCCGCCGCAAGCTCACCGGGGACCTCACCGACCAGCTGATCTGCGACCACGCCCTGTTCCACCTGGAAGCCGACCTGCGCTGGCTGGAGCTCACCGCCGCCCGCCTGGACGAACTCGCCGCCCGCATCACGGAGTCCCAGCGTTGACCATGCCCGAACCCCTGCTCGCCGCCCACGACCTGCACAAGAACTTCGGGCTCACCCCGGCGCTCGGCGGGGCCTCGCTCACCGTCGCGGCCGGCGAACTCGTCGCCGTGATGGGCCCGTCGGGCTCCGGAAAGTCCACCCTGCTGCACTGCCTCGCCGGGATCACCCGGCCCGACAGCGGCCGCCTCCGCTACCGGGAACGCGACCTCACCGCCTGCTCCGACGCCGAGCTGAGCGCCCTGCGGCGCACCGAGTTCGGCTTCCTGTTCCAGTTCGGCCAGCTCGTCCCGGAACTCTCCTGCCTGGAGAACGTCGCGCTCCCGCTGCGCCTCAACGGACTGCGCCGCCGGGCCGCCGAGGCCCGGGCCCGCGAATGGCTGGAGCGCCTGGAGGTGGACGACGTGGCCGCCAAGCGCCCCGGCGAGGTCTCCGGCGGCCAGGGCCAACGGGTCGGCGCCGCGCGGGCCCTGATCACCGGACCCAGGGCGGTCTTCGCCGACGAGCCGACCGGCGCGCTCGACTCCCTCAACGGCGAGCGGGTGATGAAGCTGCTCACCCTGGCCGCCCGGGAGACCGGCGCCGCCGTCGTCCTGGTCACCCACGAGGTCAGGGTCGCCGCCTACGCCGACCGCGAGATCGTCGTCCGCGACGGCCGCACCCGCGACCTGGCGGGCGCGATATGAGCAGTTCCACCACGAGCGGCCCCGGCGTGAGCAGCCCCGACGCGAACACCCCCGCCGCCGACCGGGTCCGCTCGCCGTTCCTGGACCAGCTCGGCCTCGGCGTGCGCCTGGCCCTCACCAACGGGCGGGACGGCTGGGGGCGGCTGCTGCTCACCGCCTGCGGCGTCGGCCTGGGGGTGGCCCTGCTGCTGTTCACCGCCTCCTTCCCCGGCATCGTCCAGCACCGCAACGAGCGCCTGTACGTGCAGAACGACACCTTCCGCGACGAGGACCTGCCCACGCCCGGCGACCGGACGGTCCTCATCGCCACCGCCGACACCGCCTTCCGGGGCACCCCGATCCGTGGACGGGTCGTCCAGCCCGAGGGCCCGGACGCGGCGCTCCCGCCCGGAGTGGCCGCGTACCCGCCGCCGGGGCGGATGGTCGTCTCGCCCGCCCTGGCCGAGCTCCTGAAGGACCCGGCCAACCAGCTGCTGCGCGACCGCCTCCCCTACCCGGTGGTCGGCGGCATCGGCCCGGCCGGTCTGCTCGGCCCCGGCCAGGCCGGCTACCTGCTCGGCAGCGACCGGCTCTCGCTGGACGCCGGAGCCGACCGCATCACCTCGTACGGCCATTTCTCGCCGCCCAAGCCGATGGACCCCCGGCTGATCCTGCTCAACGCCGTCGGCCTGACCGTGATGCTCGCCCCGGTCGGCGTCTTCCTCGCCGCCGCCGCCCGCTTCGGCGGCGAACGGCGCGACCGCAGGCTCGCCGCGCTGCGCCTGGTCGGCGCGGACCGCCGGATGACCGCCCGGCTCGCCGCCGGGGAGTCCCTGGTCGGCGCGCTGCTGGGCCTGGTCGCGGGCGCGGCGCTGTTCCTGCTCGGCCGGCGGCTGACCGGCCACCTGCGGCTCGCGGGCTTCAGCTTCTACCCCGAGGACATCGCGCCGCACCCCGCCATAGCCGCCGCGATCGCCGTGGTCGTGCCGCTCCTCGGCGTCGGCGTGACCCTGCTGGCGATGCGCCGGGTCACCGTCGACCCGCTCGGCGTGGTCCGCCGGTCCGGCGCCGGCCGGCGCCGGATCGGGTGGCGGCTGGCGCTGCCGCTGGCCGGCCTCGCCCTGACGGCGCTCGCGCTGGCGCTGCCCACGCAGTACAACCCGTCCGGGATGGGGCGCACCGCCGTCTTCAACTCCGTTCAGGACACTCGCGGTTCACTGCTGGTCGCGGTCGGCGTGCTGCTGATGCTGGTGGGCGTCTGCACCCTGCTGCCCTGGCTGGTGGAGGCCGCCACCCGGCGCTCCGGCGGCGGCGTGTCCTGGCAACTCGCCATCCGAAGGCTCCAGTTGAGCTCGGGACCCGCCTCGGCCGCGGTCAGCGGCGTGGTCGTCGCCGTCGCCGGGGCGATCGCCCTGCAGACGCTCTTCCTCGGCGTCAGCGCGAGCTACGAGGACCGTCCCGGCCCCCGCGCCGCGGTCGGGCCGTACCAGCAGTCGGTGTCCTTCCCCGGCGGCGGACCGCAGGCCGACCTGCTCGCCGAGCGGCTGGCGCACTCCCCCGGGGTGCAGGCCACCGCCGCCTACACCGAGTTCGCCCTGGAGACCCCCACCGCCAAGTCCTGGGAGCTGCCCGGCGTCCGGATCGCCGGCTGCGCCGTGCTGCGCGGCTTCGCCACCCTGCCCGACTGCAAGGACGGTGACGCCTTCGCCGTCCAGGGCCGGACCATCCGACCGGGCGGCGGCACGAGCACCGGAGCGAACGACGGCACGAGCACCGGAACGAACACCGGAACGAACCGCGGCACGGACGCCGCCGCCGAGACCAGGCCCGGCACGACCGTCCACGCCGCCTACTTCCGCGGTGACGGCGAGCCGCCGTCCTGGCCACTGCCCGCGGTGACGGCCACCGTCGAGCCCGTCGAAGGCGCCGACCCCAACGGGCGGCTCGGCTCCGGCCTGCTGCTCCTCACGCCGGCCGCCGCCCCGGCCGCCGCACTGCGCGGCCAGCCCGCGACCGTCCTGGTCGCGATGGCCCCCGGCGTGCCGGACCCGAAGGAGCAACTCGCGACCGCCGTCATGGCGATCGACCCGCAGGGCTTCGCCGGGTCCCCCCTCGACCGCGTCGTCGACCCGACCTACCTCGCCGTCAAACGCCTGCTCACCGCCGGCTCCGCCGTCACCCTGCTGCTGGTCGCCCTCAGCCTGCTGGTCGGCCAGTTGGAGCGGTTCCGGGAGCAGCGCCGCATCCTCGGCGTGCTGAACGCCGTCGGCACCCGCCGCCGGATCCTGGGCCTGTCGGTGCTGTGGCAGACCCTCGTCCCGATGGCCCTGGGCATGCTGCTGGCCACCGTCGGCGGCCTGCTGATGGGAGCCGTCCTGCAGTACACGGCGGGCCTGCCCTTCGCCCTCGACTGGGGCTCCATGCTGGCCATGTCCGCGATCGCCGCCGGCGCCGTCCTCCTCACGACCGCGCTCGGCCTGCCGCAGCTCCTGCGCCTGATGCGGCCCGGCGAACTGCGCTACGAGTAGCACCGGCCACCGGGGGCCGTCCCACCAGGCGACGGCGACGGCAACGGCCCCCGGTGTCGGTCACAGGTCGTCGAGGGGTTCGTCCAGGACGCCCTCGCGGGCGATGATGTAGCCGAGGTGGCCACGGCTGCGGCTGCCGAGGAGTTCGCTGGCCTTCTGGATGTGGCTGGAGACCGTACGGGTGCTCATGCCGAGGCGGGAGGCGATGGCCTCGTCGGTGTAGCCGTTGACCATCAGGCGCAGGACGTTCTGGCGGGTGCGGTCGGTGAGCAGTTGGGGGCGGTGGCGACCCTCCAGGTAGGTGACCGGTTCGGCGCGTTCCCACATCAACTCGTAGATCTTGAGCAGGTACTCGACCAGCGGTGGGAACTGGATGAGCATCGCGGCGGCCTCGCGGTCGGCCGCGGCCGGGACGAAGGCGGTGGAGCGGTCGCAGATGATCACCCGGTCGAACACCTCGTTCAGGGTGCGTATCCGGGCGCCCTGGGCGGTGACCTGCTCGATGTAGGCCAGCGTCGGGCCGTGCGCGCGCACGGTGTGCTGGTAGAGGGTGCGCTGGCGCACGCCGCGCCCGGCGAGGGCGAGGTCGCGCGGGAGGGCGTCCGCGAGGTGCTCGGGGCTGCGGCCGCCGCCGGGCTGGGCGGTGCGCAGTTCCTCGGTGCAGGCGGCGACGGCCTTCTCCAGCGCGGGGTTGATCTCCTCGCCCGTCAGGAGGCGGACCGGCAGCTGGGCCCGGCGCATGACGTCCTGGTAGGCGCGGTCGGCGGCGGTGAAGGCGGTGCGCAGCTCGGCGAGCCGCTCCTGGTGGCCCAGCACGGCGAGTTCGAGCGGCCGGGTCAGGCCGGTGGCCGCGATGTCGGGCGGGACGGGGGTCAGCCGCTCGCCGGAGCCGGGCACGGAGCGCAGCAGGCCCATCGCGAGCAGGCACTCGGGGGCGTCTCCGGCGGCGCAGCCCTCGGCCAGCGCCACCCGGTAGAACTCGATCCCCCGGTCACAGAGCTGCGGTGTCCCCATTCCCGCGCTGTTGTCCTGGGATAGGCACATCTGGGCATCCTTCCGGCTTCGGCATTGCGATTTCACGAATGCCCGTACCGGCCACCGCCAGGCGTCTGAAATGGCAGGATGGAAATCACCTGTCGGTCGGAAGCCGTCCCCCCGGGCTCTGACTGCCGTGAGTGTACGCCCAAGTGGCGCGGAAATCAGCGGCCGACGGCGAAGCCGAGCGCGCCCGGAGGCGGGGGAGCCGACCGCGGCAGTGGCGGACCCGACCGTACCCGGCCGCGGTGACAGGCGGATGGCCGCCGTGTCGCGCCTGTCGCCCCGTCAGGGCGGCCGGGGCGGACAGCCGGCGGACGGAACGGCCGACAGACGGAGGGCACCCCTTGTTGCGAGCTGATCCCGGCCCGGCGGTCCCGCCCGTGGACCTGGCCGAGCTGGTGGACCAGCGGCTGGTGCGGCAGTTGGCGGAGGCCGCCGCCGAGCAGGTCGGCTCCGGCGCGATCCGGCTGCTGGGCGACGGCGGGCTGTTCCAGACGCTCGCCAAGCAGCTGATCGAGCACGCCCTGGAACTCGAACTCCAGGAGCACCTGCGCGGGGCCGAACCCGGCTCCGACCCCGGCGCCAACGTCCGCAACGGCGCCCGGGCCAGACGGCTGCTCACCGAGGTCGGCCCGGTCGAGGTGCGGGTGCCCCGGGACCGCCAGGGCAGCTTCACCCCCCGGGCCGTCCGCCCCCGGGCCCGCCGGCTGCCCGGCCTCGACCGGCTGGTCATCTCGCTCACCGCGCGCGGCCTCAGCTCGGGCGAGCTGGTGGCGCACCTGGCCGAGGTGTACGGCGTGGAGCTCAGCCGGGAGACCGTCTCCGCCATCACCGACCAGGTGCTCGACGAGCTCGACGAGCGGCGCCGGTGCCCGCTCGACCCCGTCTACCCGGTGGTCTTCCTCGACGCGGTGCGCAGCGGCCGCTCGGGCGGCCCGCTGGTGCACCTGGCGCTCGGGATCTCCACCGACGGCCGGCGCGAGGTCCTGGGCCTGTGGCCGGCCACGGACGGGGAGCACTGGCCGCAGGTGCTGGCCGAGCTCGCCGAGCGCGGGGTGCGCGAGGTCTGGGTACTGGTCGGCGACACCGGCGGGGGCCTGGCCGAGGCGGTGGCCGCGCGGTGGCCGCGCACCGTGGTGCACGGCTCGATGGCCCACCTGTTGCACGCCGCGCTGCGGCACGCGCCCGGCGAGGACTGGGGTGCGCTCGCGCGGACGCTGCGCGAGGTCTGTGCCGCGCCCACCGAGCGGGCGGCGATGGCGCGGCTGTCCCGGGCCGAGCGGGAGTGGGGTCCGGGCCACCGCGAGGTGTTCCGGGTGTGGCGGGCGGCCTGGCCGCTGCTCGCCGCCGGCTTCCGCTTCGGCCCCGAGGCGCGGCGCCTGCTCGCGGGCGGGGGCGCGCTGGAGCGGCTGCACGCCCGGCTGCGCCGGATCGAGCAGGCCTCGGGCCGGGTGCAGGACGAGCGGGCCGCGCTCAAGCGCGCCTACCTGGCGACGATCGCCCTGGAGTCGCCCGCCTCGGCGGGGCGGACGTGGACCGACGACTGGCCCGCCGTCCGCGAGGAACTGCGCCGGGGCTCGCACTGCTGACGCTCCATCACCTCCCGCACTGACGCTCCGTAACCCCCGCCCCCGCGGCAGCTTCGGCGGCTCCCGGGGGCCGGGGGCCGGGGGCCGGGGGCCGGGGCCTCCCTCGCCGACGCGCCGGGGGCGTGGTTTGACCGAAACCCTCGCCAGTGACCGGTTCCCACCACTGATCTGACAGTGCCAGGCACTCTTTGGATCAGATCTGTCTGTTTTTGACATGGTCTGTTCGGGCTTCCGGTTCCCGCAATGCGTGTTCCCGATCATGGCCAGAGCTTCCACCCCCGTTTGAGCCTCGGCAGGATGAATTTCCGAGCGAAGAGGGCCGACCGCCCCCTCGGAAAAAGGAATTAACGATGAAGAATCTTGCCGTTCGCATTCACCATATGCTCGGGATTCTCGCCGTTCTGCTGGTCGCCGGACTGGGCGTCCAGAGCAGCGCCGACCCGCACGCGCCCCTGGCCGCCGCCGCCCTCGTCTCGGCGCCCAACGCCGACTCCGGCTGGGGTCCGTGAGCCGCGCTCCGGCGTAATTCCCCCCTCCCCGAAATTTCTCCCAACAAAGAGGAAACCGACGATGGCGAACCCGTTCGAGGACCCCGACGCCAGCTACCTCGTCCTGGTGAACGACGAGGGCCAGCACTCGCTGTGGCCGGCCTTCAGCCCGGTGCCCGACGGCTGGCAGCAGGCCTTCGGCGCCGCCGGCCGACAGGACTGCCTCGACTACGTCGAACAGCACTGGCAGGACCTGCGGCCGAAGAGCCTGCTCGCCCAGCAGTCCGGCCACTGACCGCGGCAGCCCAGCGCCGAAACCGCACCACCGCACCACCAGAACAGCCAGAACCGCCAGAACCGCGCCACCACGCCACCGCGCCGCCGCTCCATCGACCGCCCGGGCCGACCGCCCCGAAGGTCGCCGAGCAAGCCGTTCCCGCCACCGCGGGGGCCAGCCGTACGAGGGAGAGAGCCACATGTCCGGGGTCCAGCAGACGCACAGAGCCGACCAGCGGCCGACCCTGACCGCGCTGGTCGACGCCCAGACGTCCCGCACCCCGCAGGCCCCAGCCCTGTACGCCGAGGGCACCACCCTCACGTACGCCGAGCTGGACGCCCGCGCCAACCGGCTGGCCCGGGTGCTCGCCGCCCGCGGCCTGGGCACCGAGGACATCGTCGCGCTCGCCCTGCCGAAGTCCCCCGAGGCCGTCGCCGCGATCCTCGCCGTGGCCAAGACCGGCGCCGCCTGGCTGCCCGCCGACCCGGCCTACCCCGCCGAGCGGCTGCGCCACATGCTGACCGACTCCCGCGCCGCCCTGGTGCTCACCACCGCCGAGGCCGCCGCCCAGCTGCCCGGGACCGGCGCCCCCCGGCTGCTGCTCGACGACCCCGGGCACCTCGCCGAGCTGGCCGCCCAGGCCGGCACCCCCTTCACCGCCGCCGAGCGGGTGCGGCCGCTGAGCGCCGGGAACACCGCGTACGTGATCTACACCTCCGGCTCCACCGGAGTGCCCAAGGGTGTGGCCGTCACCCACACCGGGCTGCCCAGCATGATCGACACGCAGGTCGCCGCCACCGGGGTCGGCCCCGGCAGCCGGGTGCTCCAGGCCGCCTCGCTCAGCTTCGACGTCTCCGTCTCCGACCTGGCCGTGGCGCTCTCCACCGGCGCCGCCCTGGTGCTCCCCCGCGAGCAGAGCCAGCTGGTCGGCGAGCCGCTGGCCGCGCTGATCGAGCAGTACGGCGTCACCCACGCCGACATCGCCACCGCGATGGCGGCCACCCTGCCGGACGTGCCGCTGCCCTCCCTGCGCACCCTGATCGGCGGCGGCGAGGCCATCCCGCGCGAACTGGCCGCCCGCTGCGGCCGCGACCGCCTGATGCTCAACAGCTACGGGCCGACCGAGACCACCGTCATCGTCACCATGAGCGAGCCGCTCACCGGCGAGGAGCAGCCCCCGATCGGCCACCCCTGCCAGGACGTGCGCATCCACGTGCTGGACGAGCGGCTGCGCCCGGTCGAGCCGGGCACCGTGGGCGAGCTGTACGTCTCCGGCCCGCACCTGGCCCGGGGCTACCTCGGACGCCCCGGCCTGACCGCCGAGCGCTTCGTCGCCTGCCCCTTCGGCGAGCCCGGCGACCGGATGTACCGCACCGGCGACCTCGGCAGCCAACGGCCGGACGGGCAGCTGGACTTCGTCGGCCGGGCCGACGACCAGGTGAAGATCCGCGGCTTCCGGGTGGAGCTCGGCGAGGTCGAGCAGGCCCTCTCCGCCCACCCCGAGGTGCGCCAGGCCGTGGTGCTGGTCCGCGAGGACCGCCCGGGCGAGCGCCGCCTGGTCGGCTACACCGTCGGCGCCGCCGACCCGGCCGAACTGCGCGCGTACTGCGCCGAGCGGCTGCCCGACCACATGGTGCCCACCGTCGTGGTGCTCGACCGGCTGCCGCTCACGCCCAACGGCAAGGTGGACAAGCGCGCCCTGCCGGCGCCGGTCTTCGCCGCCGCCGAGGAGGGCGGCCGGGCCCCCGCCGGGGAGCTGGAGCACACCCTCGCCCGGCTCTTCGCCGAGGTGCTGGGCCTGCCCGCGGTGGGCGTCACGGACTCCTTCTTCGAGCTCGGCGGCGACTCCATCGTGGCCATCCGGCTCGTCTCCCGGGCCCGGCACGCCGGGCTGCAGCTCACCCCCCGCGAGGTGTTCCTCTCGCCGACCGTCGAGGCGCTGGCCCGGATCGCCCGACCGCTGGAGGGGCCGGTCGTCGCCGAACCCGCCGGCGCCGGCCTCGGCGAGGTGCCGCCGACGCCGATCGTGCACTGGCTGGCCGCGCAGCACGGCGCCGTCGAGAGCTTCTACCAGTCGACCCTGCTCACCCTCCCCGCCGGGAGCGGGCCCGAGCACGTGGCCACGGCCCTCCAGGCGCTGCTCGACCACCACGACGTCTTCCGCGCCCGCACCTCCCCGCTCGCCGAGCGCCCCTGGACGCTGCACGTCCCCGCCCCCGGCGCCGTCCCCGCCGGGGCCGCGCTGCGGCACGTCGCGGGGCCGGCCACCCAGGAGGCGCTGCGCGCCGAGACCGAGGCCGCCCGCGGGCGCCTCTCGCCCGAGGACGGCCGGATGCTCCAGGCCGTCCGGTTCGACGCCGGGCCGGGCCTGCCCCCGCAGCTCCTGCTCGTGATCCACCACCTGGCGGTGGACGGCGTCACCTGGCGCATCGTCGAGGAGGACCTGCTCACCGCGCTCGCCGCCGTCCGCGAGGGCCGGGCCGTGGCGCTGGCGCCGGTGCCCACCTCCTTCCGCCGCTGGGCCCAGCGGCTCACCGCCGAGGCCGGGACCGACCGCCGGGCCGCCGAACTCCCGCTCTGGGAGGCCGCCCTGGCCACCCCGGACCCGCTGCTCGGCGCGCGCCCGCTCGACCCGGCCCGGGACACCTACGCCACCGAGGGCGTCCTGCGGCTCGTGCTGCCCGCCGAGACCACCCAGGCGCTGCTGACCCGGGTCACGGCCGCCTACCACGCGCAGGTCAACGACGTGCTGCTGACCGCGCTGGCGCTCGCCCTCGGCCACTGGCGCGGCGCGGCGACCACCGGTCCGGACGGCGCCGTGCTGGTGACCGCCGAGGGCCACGGCCGCGAGGAGGTCGTCGACGGCGTCGACCTGCACCGCACCGCCGGCTGGTTCACCTCCCTCTACCCCGTCCGGCTCGCCCCCGGGGCGCTGCCCTGGTCCGAGGTCACCGCGGCCGGCCCCGGGCTCGGCCGGGCCCTCGGCCGGGTCAAGGAGCAGCTGCGCGCCGTCCCGGACAACGGCATCGGCTACGGCCTGCTGCGCCACCTCAACCCGGCCACCGCCGCCGTGCTGGAGGGGTACGCCGATCCGCAGGTCGAGTTCAACTACCTGGGCCGCTTCGCGCCGGAGGGCGTCACCGCCGAGGACGTGCTCGCCGGCACCGAGGCGATGAGCGAGGGCGCCGCGACCGGCCTCGCGCTCGGCCGGGTGCTCGGCCTCGACGCCACCACCGTCGACACCCCGCAGGGCCCGCTGCTGGTCGCCCAGTGGTCCTACGCCACCGGGCTGCTCGCCGAGGAGCGCGTGGCCGCGCTCGCCGAGGCGTGGTTCACCGCGCTGCACGCGCTCGCCGAGCACGCCGACCGGCCGGACGCGGGCGGACACACCCCCTCCGACTTCCCGCTCGTCACCCTCGGCCAGTCCGAACTGGACCAGCTCGCCCAACACCACGCCCCCGCCCGCCTGGTGGACGTCTGGCCCACCTCGCCACTCCAGCAGGGCATGGCCTTCCACGCGGCGTACGACACCGACGGCGCCGACGTCTACACCTCCGTCTGCACCTTCGACCTCACCGGCCCGGTGGACGCCGACCGGCTGCGCGCCGCCGCCGAGGCGCTGCTGCTGCGCCACCCCAACCTCAAGGCCGGCTTCCACCAGCGCCCCGACGGCCCGCCCGTGCAGGCCGTACCGGACGGCGCCGAACTGCCCTTCACCGCCATCGACCTGACGGCACACGCCGACCCGCAGGCCGAGGCCGCGCGGATCGCCGCCGCCGAGTACGGCCGCCGCTTCGACCTCGCCCGGCCGCCGCTGCTGCGCTACACCCTGCTCACCCTCGCCCCCGGGCGCCACCAGCTGATCGCCGCCGCGCACCACATCCTGCTGGACGGCTGGTCCACCCCGCTGTTCGCCGAGGAGCTGTGGGGCCTGTACTTCCAGCAGCCGATGCCCCCGGCCGCCCCCTACCGCGAGTACCTGCGCTGGCTCACCCGGCGCGACGGCGCCGCCGCCCGCGCCGCCTGGGCCCAGGCCCTGGCGGGCGCCGACGAGCCCACCCTGCTGGCCCCCGGCCGCTCCGCCGCCGCCCCGCAGCTGCCGCTGCGCCTGCACACCGGCCTCACCCCGGCGGCCACCGAGGCGCTGGCCCGCACCGCCCGCCGCTACGGCGTCACCCTCAACACCCTCGTCCAGGCCGCCTGGGGCGTGCTGCTGGCCCGGCTCACCGGGCGCGAGGACGTGCTCTTCGGCACCACCGTCTCCGGCCGGCCGCACGACCTGCCGGGCGTGGAGCGGATGGTGGGCCTGCTCATCAACACCGTGCCGGTGCGCGTCACCCTCGACCCGGCCGAGAGCTGGGGGCAGCTGCTGCTGCGCCTCCAGCACGAGCAGTCCGCGCTGCTGGACCACCAGCACCTCAGCCTCACCGAGATCCAGCAACTCGCCGGAGTGGGCAGCCTGTTCGACACCGTCACGGTGTACGGCAACTACCCGGACCCGTCCGCCCTGGACGAGGCCGACCCGAGCGGCACCACCCACGTCACCCTGGTCGAGGACGTCGACAGCGCGCACTACCCGCTGCTGCTGGCCCTCACCCCGGGCGACGGCCTCCAACTGCGCCTGGACCACCGACCCGACGCCTTCACCCCCGCCGAGGCACGCACCCTGCTGGACCGCTTCCTCGCCCTGCTCGACCGGATCGTCGCCGACCCGGCCGAACTCGTCGGTGCCGTCCAGGTGTTGACCGAGGAGGAGCGCGAGCGGCTGCTGACCGGCGGGACCGGCGCCACCGCGCCGCTGCCGGAGGCCGCACTGCCCGAGCTGTTCGAGGCGCGGGCCGCCGAGACGCCCGACGCGGTCGCGCTCACCGCCGACGACGTCGAGCTGACCTACGCCGAACTCAACGCGCGGGCCAACGGGTTGGCGGTGCGACTGGTCGAGGCCGGGGTCCGCGCCGAGACCCCCGTCGCGCTGCTGATGGAGCGCTCGGCCGCCCTGGTGGTGGCGATCCTGGCCGTGCTCAAGGCCGGCGGCGCCTTCGTGCCGCTGGACGGCGCGCAGCCGGCCGAGCGCCTGCGGGCCGTCCTCGCGGACTCCGGGGCCCGGCTGGTGCTGGCCGACACCGCCCACCGGGCACACCCCGCGCTGACCGGACTGGACGTGCTCGACCCCGAGGGCGCACGAGACCCCGAGGGCGACGACACCGCCGGGAACCTCGGACTCCCCTTGAGCGCCGACCAGTTGGCGTACGTGATGCACACCTCCGGCTCGACCGGCGTGCCCAAGGGCATCGGCGTCACCCACCGGTCCGTGGTCGACCTCGCGCTCGGCGGGGCGTTCGCGGGCGGCGGCCACGAGCGCGTCCTGCTGCACTCCCCCGTCGCCTTCGACGCCTCCACCTACGAGCTCTGGGTGCCGCTGCTCTCGGGCGGCCGCGTGGTGGTCGCCCCCGCCGGGCGGCTCGGCGTCGCCGAGCTGGCGACCGCGATCGGCCAGGGGCGGGTCGGCGCCGCCTGGATGACGGTCGGGCTCTTCAACGTGCTGGCCGCCGAGGCCCCGGAGACCTTCGCCGGGCTGCGCGAGGTGTGGACGGGCGGGGACATCGTCTCGCCGGCCGCCATCCGGCGGGTGCTGGAGCACTGCCCCGGCCTGCGGGTGGTGAACGGCTACGGACCGACGGAGACCACGACCTTCGCGACCCGCCACCCGATGGCCACCGCCGCCGAGGTCCCGGCCGCCGTCCCGATCGGGCGGCCGCTGCCCAACACCCGGGTGTACGCGCTGGACGCCGGGCTGCGCCCGGTCCCCGTCGGCGTCGCCGGTGAGCTGTACGTCGCGGGCGCCGGGCTGGCCCGGGGCTACGTCGGCCGCGCCGGCCTGACCGCCGAGCGCTTCGTGGCCTGCCCCTTCGGCGAGCCCGGCGGCCGGATGTACCGCACCGGCGACGTGGTGCGCTGGACCACCACGGGCGAACTGGAGTTCGTCGGCCGCGCCGACGACCAGGTCAAGCTGCGCGGCTTCCGGATCGAACTCGGCGAGGTGGAGGCCGCGTTCACCGCCCACCCGGCCGTCGGCCAGGCCGTCGCCGTGGTCCGCCAGGACCAGCCGGGCGACAAACGCCTGGTCGCGTACGTCACGGGCCCCGTCCGGCCCGACGAGCTGCGCGCCTTCGTCGCCGACCGCCTGCCCGGCTACATGGTGCCCGCCGCGATCGTCACCCTCGACGCGCTGCCCGTCACCCCCAACGGCAAGGTCGACCGCCGCGCCCTGCCCGCCCCCGACTACAGCGGCGCCGCCGCCGGCCGGGCCCCGCGCACCGAAACCGAGCAGGCGCTCTGCGAACTCTTCGCCGAGGTCCTCGGGTTGGCCTCGGTCGGCATCGACGACAGCTTCTTCGACCTGGGCGGCCACTCGCTGCTCGCCACCAAGCTGGTCAGCCGCGTCCGCACCGCCCTCGGCACGGAGCTGCCGATCCGCGCGCTCTTCGACCACCCGACGGTGGCCGCCCTGGCCGCCGCCCTGCCCGCCTCCGGCGCGGCCCGCCCGGCCCTGCGGCCCGTCACCCGGCCGGAGCGCGTCCCGTTGTCCTCCGCGCAGCAACGCCTGTGGTTCATCGAGCAGTTCGAGGGCCCGAGCGCGCTCTACAACACGCCCGTCGCCCTCCGGCTGACCGGCGCCCTCGACCGCCCCGCGCTGGAAGGCGCGCTGCGGGACGTGGTGGCCCGGCACGAGGTGCTGCGCACCGTCTTCCCGACCACCGACGGCCAGCCGCACCAACTGGTCGCCGAGGCCCCCGAGTCGATCCTGCGGACCATACCCGTGGCCACCGAGGCGGCACTCCGGGCCGCCCTGGCCGAGGCCGGCGGGGAGGTCTTCGACCTCGCCCACGACCTGCCCGTCCGCGCGACGCTGCTCTCCCTCCCGCACGACGAACACGTCCTGCTCGTCCTCATGCACCACATCGCCACCGACGGCTGGTCCGTCGCCCCCCTCCTACGCGACCTCGCCACCGCCTACCAGGCCCGACTGGCCGGCACCGCACCGCAGTGGCAGCCGATGCCCGTGCAGTACGCCGACTACGCCCTCTGGCAGCACGAACTCCTCGGCGCCCCGCAGCAGCCCACCGCCCTGCTCACCGAACAACTCGACTACTGGCAGCAGGCGTTGTCCGGCCTCCCGGAGGAACTGGCGCTCCCCTACGACCGGCCGCGACCGACCGTTCCCAGCCACCGGGGCAGCGCCGCCGAGTTCGAGGTCGACGCCGAACTGCACACCGCGCTGGCCGAGTTGGCCGGCACGCAGAACGCCAGCCTCTTCATGGCCCTGCAAGCCGCCGTCGCCGCCCTCTACACCCGCCTCGGCGCGGGCGCCGACCTCCCGCTCGGCACCCCCGTTGCCGGACGCACCGACGAAGCCCTCGACGACCTGGTCGGCTTCTTCATCAACACCCTGCTGCTGCGCACCGACACCACCGGCAACCCCACCTTCCGGGAACTGCTGGACCGCGTCCGCCGCACCGACCTCGACGCCTACGACCACCAGGACATCCCCTTCGAGCGCCTGGTCGAACACCTCAACCCCACCCGCACCACCCGCCACCCCCTCTTCCAGTCGCTGATCGCCCTGGAGAGCGGCCCGGCGGTGCCCGCCGCCTTCGGCGACCTGGCCTGCGCGGACCACCCCTTCGAGCTGGACGTGGCCAAGTTCGACCTGTCCTTCCGCTTCACCGAACAGGACTCCCAGGCGGGCCTGTCGGTGGCGGTCGAGTACGCGGCCGACCTCTTCGACCACGCCACCGTCACCGCCCTCGCCGAGCGGCTGCTGCGCGTCCTGCGCGCCGTCGCCGCCGACCCGGACGCCCCGATCGGCAGCATCGAGATCCTCGACCCGGCCGAACGCGAGCACCTGCTCACCGGCTGGAACGGACCGACCGCACCGGTGCCCGACACCAGCCTGCCGCAGCTGTTCGAGGCCCAGGCCGCCGCCACCCCCGACGCCCCCGCCCTGATCACCGACGCCGAACAGCTCAACTACGCCGAACTCGACTCCCGGGCCGAACACTTGGCGGCCCACCTCGCCGAGGCGGGCGTCGGCGCCGACACCCCGGTGATCCTGCTGATGGACCGCTCCGCCGACCTGGTGACGGCGATCCTGGCGGTGGCCAAGGCCGGCGGCACCTACGTCCCGCTGGACGACCGGCACCCGGCCGAGCGGCTGCGGCAGATCACCGCCGAGACGCGGGCGGCGCTCGTCCTGGTCGATCCCGCGCACCAGGGCCACCCGCTGGCCACCGACGCCCCCTGCCCCGTCCTGCCGCTCACCGAGGGCTGGTTCGACGGCCCGCGCAGGCGGCGCGCCCAGCCCGCCGGGCTCCACCCGGAGCAGCTCGCGTACGTGATGTTCACCTCCGGATCCACCGGGGTGCCCAAGGGCATCGCCATCACCCACCGGGACGTGGTGCAGCTCGCGACGGACCCGTGCTGGCACCACCCCGACGGGCTGCGGGTGCTCTTCCACGCGCCGCACGCCTTCGACGCCTCGACCTATGAACTGTGGGCGCCGCTGCTCTCCGGCGGCCAGGTGGTCGTCGCGCCGCAGGGCGACCTGGACGCCTCCGCCATCCGCGAGCTGGTCCGGGCGCACGGGCTCACCCACGTGCACGTCACCGCCGGGCTGTTCCGCGTCATCGCGGAGGAGGACCCGGGCATCTTCACCGGTGTGCGCGAGGTGCTGACCGGTGGGGACGTCGTCTCCGCCCCGGCCGTCCGCCGGGTGCTGGAGGCCGTCCCGGGCATCGCGGTGCGAGCGCTTTACGGGCCGACCGAGACGACCCTGTGCGCGACCCAGTTCCCGATGCCGACCTCCTCGGCGGTCCCGAACGTGGTGCCGATCGGCCGCCCGCTGGCCAACACCCGGACGTACGTGCTCGACACCGCGCTGCAGCCCGTACCCGTCGGCGTGGCAGGCGAGCTGTACATCGCCGGCGCCGGACTCGCCCGCGGCTACACCGGCCGCCCCTCCCTCACCGCCGAACGCTTCGTCGCCTGCCCGTTCATTTCCGGTGAGCGGATGTACCGCACCGGCGACCTCGCCCGCTGGACCACCGACGGCATCCTGGAATTCCTCGGCCGCGCCGACGACCAGGTCAAGATCCGCGGCTTCCGCATCGAACTCGGCGAAGTCGAAACCGCGTTCACCGCCCACCCCGCCGTCGGCCAAGCCCTCGCCCACGTCCGCGAAGACCAGCCCGGCGACAAACGCCTCGTCGTCTACACCACCCTCGCCAGCACAGGCGCGGACACCGTCACCGCCGGCGAACTGCGCGCAGCCGTCGCCGACACCCTCCCCAGCTACATGCTCCCCGCCGCCGTCGTCATCCTCGACACCCTCCCCGTCACCGCCAACGGCAAAGTCGACCGCCGCGCCCTCCCCGCCCCCGACTACACCGGCACCACCGAAGGCCGCGCCCCCCGCAACACCACCGAACAAACGCTCTGCGAACTCTTCGCCGACGTCCTCGGACTCACCACCGTCACCATCGACGACCGCTTCTTCGACCTCGGCGGCCACTCGCTGCTCGCCACCAGGCTGGTCAGCCGCATCCGCGCCGCCCTCGGTACGGAGCTGCCGATCCGCACCCTGTTCGACTCCCCCACGGTCGCCGCCCTGGCCGCCGTCCTGCCCGAGCGCGAACAGAAGGCCGCGCCGAAGAAGGCCCGCCCGGCCCTGCGGCCGATGCGCCGCCCGGGCGGCCCGGCCTGACCTGCCGCCCACCTCGCGGCCCCGTCCACCGCAGGACGCGCGCCCGCCGCCGGCCCGGCCGGCGGCGCGGCCCGCCGCGTCCCGCGACCGCCGAACCCCACCAGACACACCAGCCCCAGCAGTCACAGCACCCGTAAGTCGCCAGTCGGAGGCAGACCTTGATCCCGTTGTCGTTCGCCCAGCAGCGGCTCTGGTTCATCGAGCAGTTCGAGGGCCCGAGCGCCCTCTACAACACGCCGTTCGCCCTCCGGCTGACCGGCGAGCTCGACGCCGCCGCCCTCGAAGGCGCGCTGTGGGACGTGGTGGCCCGGCACGAGGTGCTGCGCACCGTCTTCCCGACCACCGACGGCCAGCCCCACCAGCACATCCTCGACCAGGGGCGCCCGCCGCTGCACCGGGTGCCGGTGGCCGACGAGGCCGAGCTGTCCGAGCGGCTGCGCGAGGACGCCGGGCAGGTCTTCGACCTCGCCGCCGATCTCCCCGTCCGCGCCTGGCTGTACGCCCTCCCCTCGCCGGGCGAGCACGTCCTGCTGCTGCTGACGCACCACATCGCCAGCGACGGCTGGTCCGTCGCCCCGCTCTTCGGCGACCTCGCCACCGCCTACGAGGCCCGGCTCGCCGGCACCGAGCCGCAGTGGGAGCCGCTGCCGGTGCAGTACGCCGACTACACCCTCTGGCAGCGCGAGCTGCTCGGCGAGGAGGACGACCCCGAGAGCGTCGTCTCCCTGCAACTCGCCTACTGGCAGCAGGCGTTGTCCGGCCTCCCCGAGGAGCTTGCACTCCCCTACGACCGCCCCCGCCCGACCGCGCCCACCCGCCGGGGCGGCGCCGCGGAGCTGGAACTCGACGTCGAACTGCACACCGCGCTGGCCGAGTTGGCCGGCACGCAGAACGCCAGCCTCTTCATGGCCCTGCAAGCCGCCGTCGCCGCCCTCTACACCCGCCTCGGTACGGGCACCGACCTGCCGATCGGCACCGTCGTCGCCGGGCGCACCGACGAAGCCCTCGACGACCTGGTCGGCTTCTTCGTCAACACCCTGCTGCTGCGCACCGACACCAGCGGCAACCCGAGCTTCCGGGAACTGCTGGACCGCGTCCGCCGCACCGACCTCGACGCCTACGACCACCAGGACATCCCCTTCGAGCGCCTGGTCGAACACCTCAACCCCACCCGCACCGCCGGCCACCCCCTCTTCCAGTCGCTCGTCACCCTGAACACGGAGCGGGCCGGCGATCTCGCCTTCGGCCCGGTGACGGCCCGGCCGGTCGAGGCCGGCGAGGCCCAGGCCCAGTTCGACCTGAACTTCAACTTCGTCGAGCACCTCACGGCGGACGGCGACTGCCTCGGCGTCCGCGGCGCCGTCGACTACGCGGCCGACCTCTTCGACCACGCCACCGCCACCGCCCTCGCCGAGCGGCTGCTGCGCATCCTGCGCGCCGTCGCCGCCGACCCGGACGCCCCGATCGGCAGCATCGAGATCCTCGACCCGGCCGAACGCGAGCACCTGCTCACCGGCTGGAACGGACCGACCGCACCAGTGCCCGACACCAGCCTGCCCCGGCTGTTCGAGGCCCAGGCCGCCGCCACCCCCGACGCCCCCGCCCTGATCACCGACGCCGAACAGCTCAGCTACGCCGAGCTGAACGGCCGCGCCAACCGCCTCGCCGCCCTGCTGCTGGCGCGCGGCCTGACCACCGAACAGCCGGTGGCGGTGCTGATGGAGCGCTCCGCCGGGCTGCTCACGGCCGTCCTCGCGATCGCCAAGGCGGGCGGCACGTACGTCCCGCTGGACGACCGCTACCCGCTGGACCGGCTCCAGCACATCCTCACCGACACCCGCACCGGCCTACTGCTCACCGACCCGGCCCACCACGGGCATCCGGTCCTCGCCACCGGCGGCTTCGCCACCGTCGAGGTCACCGACGCGCTGCTCGCCACGGCCCCCGAGGCGGGCGACCCGGCCGTGCCCGTGCACCCCGGCCAGCTGGTCTACGTGATGTACACCTCGGGCTCGACCGGCCTGCCCAAGGGCGTCGCCGTCACCCACCGCAACGTGGTGGACCTGCTGGGCAACCAGCACTTCCGCACGGGCCACCACGAGCGCGTCCTGCTGCACTCGCCCACCGCCTTCGACGCCTCCACCACCGAGATCTGGGCACCGCTCGTCACCGGCGGGGCGATCGTGCTGGCCGAGCCCGGCGAGCTGGACATCCGGCGCCTCGCCGAGACCATCACCACCCACCGGGTGACCCTGGTCCAGGCGCCCTCGGGCCTGCTGCGGCTGATGGCCGAGGAGACGCCGGAGGCCTTCCGGGCCGTCCGGCAGGTGTGGACCGGCGGCGACGTCGTCCCGCCCGAGGCCGTCCGCCGGCTGTTCCAGGCGTGCCCGGACACCTCCGTCGTCGCGGTCTACGCGCCCACCGAGACGACGGCCATCAAGACCACCTTCACCATGACCCCCTCCTCGGCGGTCCCGAACGTGGTGCCGATCGGCCGCCCGCTGGCCAACACCCGGACGTACGTGCTCGACACCGCGCTGCAGCCCGTACCCGCCGGCGTGGCAGGCGAGCTGTACATCGCCGGCGCCGGACTCGCCCGCGGCTACACCGGCCGCCCCTCCCTCACCGCCGAACGCTTCGTCGCCTGCCCCTACGGCCAGCCCGGCGAGCGGATGTACCGCACCGGCGACCTCGCCCGCTGGACCACCGACGGCATCCTGGAATTCCTCGGCCGCGCCGACGACCAGGTCAAGATCCGCGG
>NZ_JBHWIO010000076.1:41178-42584 GCF_042732075.1 Kitasatospora sp. NPDC059812 | reverse complement strand
CCGCGCGCGCGCGCCCCCTCAACCCACCCCCCAACCTGCCCGCCGCGGGGCCGCCCCCCCGCCGCGGCCCCCGCCCCCGCCCCCCCGCCCCCGCCGCCCCCCCCCCCCCCGGGGCCCGGGTCTGCTTCGCCATCCACCAGAACACACCCAACCCGCCACGAACCACCCGCCTTGAGGCGGCCTCCAGTGGATCTCCAGCGCCCGCACACCGCCCCCACAGCCCGGCCCGGGCCGCCGCAAGCGGAAGGGGGCACGTCGGGTGGGGCGGGAGACGGACCCGGAGTCCAGGCCGGACGTGCCGCCCGGGTGGGCGCGGGTGGTCGGCATCGGGTGAGCTGCCGACGGCTCAGGGCAGTAGCAGGCCCGGGACGAGGACCAGGCCGACCAGGCCCGCGACCAGGGTCGGCAGGCCGGTGACGCCCATCCACACCAGGTGGCCGGCGAGCCCGCCCGGCGTGTCCGCCGACAGGCGGCCGGGCACCACCAGGACCGTGCGGGGCCGCGTCACGTCCTGCACGTCGGCGGCGCTGCACTCGTGCCGCTGCGCCGTGCCGAGCTGGTCGGTCACCCGGTAGGTGTACCGGAGCGTGCGCCGGGTGCTGCGGGAGTGGCCGCGGACGTCGTGCACCCGGTACTCCCCGAGGTAGGAGCCGGTGAACTCCGCCGGGCGGAGCTCGCCCAGTGCCTGCTGCTGGCGCCAGTAGCGGAGCTGCCAGGGCAGGTTCGCCGCCCAGGCGGCGCTCACCCACCAGGCGGTGAAGCCGGCCCAGACGAACCCGGCCCGCACGGGGTGGCCGAGCAGGGCCAGGGCGACGGACTCGGTGAGGCAGCCGGCGAACAGGGCGAGGAGGCCGAGCTGCCAGCCGGCGGGCCGCAGCGGCCTGGGCCGCCGGAACGGTTCGACGCGGATCCGCGTCGGGTCGGCCGGAGCCTCGGCGAGCCGTTTCAGCCGTTGCGCGTTGATGGCGTCGGCGAACGCCTGGGCCTTGGCGTCGGTCGTGCCCAGGCGGAACTCGGAGCGCTCGCCGCGCCCCGGCGGGTCGACCTCGACGCACAGGTCCCAGAGCACGCCCCGGCCGGGGACGGCGTGCACCCGGTGGATCCGGCCGTAGGGGATGTGGAAGGCCTCCGGTTCCTCCTGCCACACCAGCGCGGATCCGGTCATCCGCACCGAGCGCCGGCCGAACCAGGTGCGGAGTTCCCTCGGCGGTGCGAGTACTGCCTGCCCGGCCATCGCTGTTCTCGTGCTCCCCCGTGACGTGATCTCGGCCGCGTGATCATATAGCCGCGGCGGCCCCCCGAACGGCCGCGGGGGGGGGGGGGGGGGGGGGGGCCGCGCCCCCCCGCGGGGGGGGGCCGCGGCCGGCCCCCCCCCCCGCGCGGCGGGGGCGCCCAGCCCCGGCGGG
>NZ_JBHWIO010000076.1:36233-41168 GCF_042732075.1 Kitasatospora sp. NPDC059812 | reverse complement strand
TTAAGCGTACTCACTCCACAAACCCCTCGTTCGGTTCAGGGGCCCACCCTGCCCCGGGGCGCCCCCCCCACGGGGCGCGCCGCCCGCCCTCGGGCCGGCCGCCGCGACGCGGAGCGGTGCAGGTCAGCCGACCATCGCCGCCAGGACGGTGCGCCAGTCCTCGCCCGGCTCGGGGCTCAGCGGGGCGGCGAGGGTCTCCGCGCGGTAGTGCCAGGGACGGCGGAGTTCGGGATCGGCGTCGGGGCGCAGGTCCAGCGGGCTGCCGGAGTCGAGCAGGCGCACGAGCTCACCGGTGAAGTCCGCCCAGGAGACGTGCCCGTTGACGGCGTTGACGATCCGGCCGGCCGCCGGGTTGCCGTCGGCGACGCAGGCGGCGAGCGCGCGGGCCAGGGCGGCGGAGTGCACCCAGGCGGCGCCGTACCAGGTGGAGCGGTCGCCGGGGGCGGGGGCGGGCAGGGCGATCGGGCGGCCGGCCAGGGCGGCCTGGTAGAGGTCGCCGGTGGAGCCCCAGCGGAGCTGGTCGCGCAGACGCTGGTGCGGGCCCCAGACGATCGGGGCGCGGACCACGGTGGCCGGGCCCCGGCCGGTGGCGGCCGCCTCGAACAGGATGCGCTCGCAGTCCAGCTTGGCCTGCCCGTAGGGGCTGACCGGTTCGCCGGTGGGGCCGCCTTCGGGGACGTCGGTGCCGGACGGGCGGCCGTAGGCGTCGATGCTGCTGACGAAGACGAACGGGCCGCCGCGCCAGCCCTCGACCAGGGCGCGCATCGCAGCGAGGTCGACGGCGTGCTCGGTGAAGGTGCAGGCGGCGTGGATGACGGCGTCGACGCCCTCGACCGCGCGGCGCAGGCTGTCGAGGTCGGCGAGGTCGCCCTCGGCCAGTTCGGCGCCGTGCAGGGCGGGCAGGTGGGCGGACTCGGGCCGGACCAGGGCCCGGACCGGGCGGCCCTGGGCCATCAGTTCCTGGAGGACGGCCGCGCCGACTCCGCCGGTGGCGCCGGTGAGCAGCACGGTGCCCGCGCGGGTGCGGGTGCCCGGGCGGGAGCCGGTGCGGGCGGGGGCGGCGCGGCGCTCGTCCTCGCGGGTGGCGAGCAGGGCGGCGAGGGCGCGCGGGGTGCGCTGTTCCAGCACGTCCAGGCCGGTGAGCGGCAGGCCGGTGCGGGTGCGCAGGCGTTCGGCGAGCTGGACGGCGACCAGGGAGTGGCCGCCGAGGGCGAAGAAGTCGCCGTCGGCGGGCGGGGTGGTGCCGAGCAGTTCGCCGAAGGCCGTCCGGACGGTGTCGAGCGGGCCGGACCGCTCGGGGGCGGTCGGGGCCGCGCCGGGCAGCCGGCCGCGGTCCGGGGTCCCGTCGGCGTGCCGGGGCAGCCGGTCCAGCAGGGTGACGGCGGCCGGCAGGTGGGCGGGGTCGACGTGGCGGCGCAGGGCGGCGCGCAGTTCGACGCCGGTCGGGGCCACCGGGCCGCGCACCACGGCGTAGGCGAGCGGCGGGCCGTCGGCGGTCTCGACGACGGCCGCCTCGACCACCCGGGGGTCGGCCGACAGTGCGGCGAGGGCCGGGTGTTGGGCGGTGGCCAGGCGGGTGCCGGGGAGCGCGGAGAGGGGCTGGTCGGGGTCGGTGGCGACGGCGGCGAGCAGGTCCGCGAAGGCGGTGAGCAGGTGCTCGGCGGTGGTCTCGTCGAGGGCGTCCCGGTCGTGCTGGACCAGGCAGCGCGGCTGCGGGCCGTCCTCGACCAGCAGGGCGAGGCCGAACTTGGCCAGGCCCAGGTCGAGTTCGACGTCCTCGGCGGTGAGGCCGGGCAGTGTGAGCGGCTCGGCGGGGTGGACGAGGTCGCAGCTGACGGAGAGCAGCGGGGTGCCGTCGGCGCCGCGGGCCGCCGCGCCGAGCCGCTCGACGATCAGGTCGAACGGGATCTCGTGGTGCTGCTGCGCGTCGAGCAGCGCGGTCCGGGCCCGTCCGAGCACCTCGGTGAAGGTGGGATCGCCGGCCAGGTCGGCGCGCACCGCGAGGGTGTTGACGCCGAGGCCGACGGTGCGGCGCAGTTCGGGCCGCAGGCGCTGGCCGCTGGCACAGCCGAGGGTGAGGTCGGCCTGGTCGGCGGCGGTGCGCAGGGTGGCGAAGGCGGCGGCCAGGACGACGGCGAACAGGGTGGCGCCATGCCGGGCGCCGAGCCGGCGCAGGCCCTCGACGGTGGCGGGGGCGAGCGGGGCGGTGTGCAGCGTGGCCCGGCGCTCGCGCGCCCCGGGCGGGGTGGGCCGCAGCAGCGGCAGCGGGCGGGCGCCGGCCAGGTGTCGGGCGCGGGCGTCGGCGGCGCTGGTGAGTTCGGCGTCGCGGGTGCGCTCCTCACGGGCGTACTCGGCATACGACGGTCCGGGCGGCGGGAGTTGGGGCGCCACGCCGTCGCGGGCGGCGACGTAGAGGGCGGCCAGGTCGGCGGCGAGGACGGGCAGCGAGCCGCCGTCGACGGCGATGTGGTGGATGTTCAGGAGCAGGGTGTGGTCCTGCGGGTCGTGTCGCAGCAGCAGGGCGCGCAGGACCGGGCCGGTGGCGAGGTCGAAGGGGCGGGCGGCCTCGGCGGCGAGCAGGGCGGGGGCGTTGTTCCCGGCGCCGTTCTCCCAGGTGGCGTCCACCGTGCGCAGCGGCACCGGGGTGACCGGGTCGGTCTGCTGGTGCGGCTGGTCGCCCTGGCGGCCGTAGCGGGTGCGCAGGACGGCGTGGCGCTCGGTGAGGCCGGTGAGGGCGGTGGCGAGGGCGGCGGGGTCGAGCGGTCCGCGCAGGCGGGTGGCGAGCGGGACGTTGTAGAGGGCGCCGCCCTGGCCGAGGTGGTCCATCAGCCACATCCGCTGCTGGGCGTGCGAGAGCGGGGCGGGGCCGGCCGGGCCGTCGCCCTGGCCGGCCGGCACGCTCTGCGGGGCCGCCGGGCGCCCGCCCGCGGCGGGGCGGTTGCGGCGGGCGCGGCGCAGCAGGTCGGCCTGGTCGGCGGTCTGGTCGACGGCCGGGTGCTCGGCGGTCATCGGGTGGCTCCTTGCGGGGTGTCGTCGTGCGCGGCGCGCAGGGCTCGTTCGAGCAGGTCGGCCTGGCCGGCGACGGTGGGGTGGCCGAGGAAGTCGGCGAGCGAGAGCTCGACGCCGAGGTCCTCGCGGAGGTCGTCGACGACCCACATGGCGAGCAGCGAGTGGCCGCCCTCGGCGAGGAAGTCGGCGGCCGGGTCGGTGATCGGGCGTTCCAGGGCGCGGGTCCAGGCGGTGGCGACGGCCTGCTGGATCGGGGTGAGGGCGGCGGCGGTGCCGGGTCCGTCGGGGGCCGTCTCGTCGGTGGCGGCGAGGGCGCGGCGGTCGATCTTGCCGGTGCCGGTCAGCGGCAGGGCGGCGAGTACGGTCCAGGCGGTGGGCACCAGGTGGGCGGGCAGCCGGTCGGCGAGCCGGGCGCGGAGGGTTTCGACGGCCGGTCGGCTGCCGTCGGCGAGGACCAGGCAGGCGGTGAGCGCGGCGTCGGTGTGGCCGGGCCGGCGGACCACGACGGCCGCCTCGGCGACCTCGGGGAACTGCAGCAGCGCGTGCTCGACCTCGCCGGGTTCGATCCGGAAGCCGCGGACCTTCACCTGGTCGTCGGTGCGGCCGTGGAACTCCAGTGCGCCGTCGGGGCGTTGGCGGACGAGGTCGCCGCTGCGGTAGGCGCGGCCGGTGCCGGGCAGGTCGCGGAAGCGCTCGGCGGTCAGCTCCGGCCGGTCCAGGTAGCCCTGGGCGAGCCGGCCGCCGGCGATCCACAGTTCGCCGACGGTGCCGGGCGCCACCGGCGCGAGCTCCTGGTCGAGGACGAGGGCGCGGGCGCCGCCGAAGGGCCGGCCGATCGGGACCGGGCCGGTGGTGCAGTCGGCCGGGGTGATCCGGTGCAGGGTGGTGAAGGTGGTGGCCTCGGTCGGCCCGTAGACGTTGAAGAGTTCGAGCCAGGGGAAGGCGCGCAGCACCGCCCCGGCGTACTCGGGCGACAGGGCCTCGCCGCCGACGGCCAGGGTGCGCAGCACGCCGAAGATCCGGGACTGCCGGGCGGCCAGGTGGTGGAACAGGGCGGTGGTGATGAACACCGTGGTGACGCCGAACCGCTCGATGTCGCGGACGAGTTCCTCGGCGGTGGGCCGGTCGGACGGCGAGACGGCGACGGCGGCGCCGCGCGCCAGCGGGGCCCACAGCTCGAAGGTGGAGGCGTCGAAGCTGACCGTGGAGTGGAACAGGACCCGGTCGCGGGGGCCGAGCGTGAACGCGTCCTGGGCGGTGACCAGGTCTGCGACGGCGCTGTGCGGGACGATGACGCCCTTGGGCCGGCCGGTGGAGCCCGAGGTGTAGAAGAGCAGGGCGGGCGCGGCCGGCTCGGCGGCGTCGGGGGCGGCCGCACCGGCGGCGTCGGGGCCGTGCCCGGCCGGGACGGCGGGCTCGGCCAGGACGAGCGTCGAGGTCAGCGCGAGGGTCTGCTCCTCGGCGAGTCCGGCCTCGGCGAGCAGCGTCTTGTCACCGAGGACGAGCCGGACCCCGGCGTCCCCGGTCATCTCGGCGATGCGCTGGCGCGGGTAGGCCGGGTCGAGCGGGACGACGTGGGCGCCGGTCCGCCAGATCGCGAGCTGGGCGACGACCAGGCGGGTGGAACGGGCGCAGAGCAGGCCGACGGCACTGCCGGGGCCGATCCCCCGGGCGGCCAGGGTCGCGGCCAGCCGGGCGGAGGAGTCAAGGAGTTGACGGTACGTCAGAACGGTGGAGCCGTCGGTCACGGCGAGGGCGTCGGGGCGCTCCTGGGCGTGCCGGGCGATCAGGTCCGGGAGGGTCGCGGTGGGCATGATGGTTCCCTTCCGGGCGCCCCCGCCCCCCGCCCCCCGGGGGCGCCCCCCCCCCCCGGCCCGCCGGGGGGGGGGGCCCCTGCGGCCGGCGGCGGGAGCCCCACCCCCCCCA